>NZ_JAGWCU010000047.1:0-22200 GCF_020657755.1 Clostridioides sp. ZZV15-6388
ACCCCAGAAAGACTATCTGGTTGATAGGTCGAAGGTGTAAGTGCAGCAATGTATTTAGCTTATCGATACTAATAGGTCGAGGACTTGACCAATATTTATTTGATGTTCATTAATTAAAATATATATGCAGTTTTTAGAGTGTTAATTTAACTCATAATAGGATAAGTGTGCTGGTGTGGCTCAACGGTAGAGCAGCTGACTTGTAATCAGCAGGTTGTAGGTTCGATTCCTATCACCAGCTCCAGTGAAGACTATGTTAAAAACATAGTCTTTTTTATTGTGTAATATATTTATTCTTTTATATAGTTTATAGAAATAGACAAGAAGTTGATAAATTTAAGTAAGAAATAGCTATACAGATTAAAATAATTATTTTAATCTGTATGTGAATACCTTAACGCAAAATTTTGATTATTTGTGTAAGAATTGGTAGAAAGATATGTATATTTAATTTGAAACTAACTTACCATGGATTACCATTCTAGCATCATCAAATTCATAAGTGCATGTAGAAAGTGTAACTATCTTATCTTTGCTATTTACTTTAATATTTGATTTATGTAATGATTTGGAAGTAATAGCATCTATGTATTTTTGATAGTCTGATTCACTATTAAAGCTTGTTTTTAGATAATCATAATCAGATTCTACAATATAGGCAGAAAATACTTCATATAATAATTCTTTTCCATCCATAGTGATTTTTATTCTATTATTTTCTTTAAAGAAATCATCATCTTTAAACTTATTTAGATTATTAAACATTGTTTTGTTTTTCATATTATGTCCATATACTATAACATTTTGGTCATCCAGAGATTTATTTCTATAATCCATGAATAATGTACCTGAGATAGATTCTTTACCATAAAAGTTTTTGTCAAGATAATAAGAATTATCTTTAGATTGTACAACTGGATAATTTATGTTTGTATTATCAACAGAAAGCCAAAATTTAAAATCTCTGTTTATTTTTGATAAGTCTTCTTTTTTATTTTCTTTTTTCTGAAGTTGAGCAGATGTTTTAGTATCATAGTTGTATTTGTTAAGTTTTAAGTATATATTAAATCCACTGTAGATTATTACTAATATTAGTATAATATTAATTATTACCCTATATAATTTTTTCAATATTCCACCTCAAATCATAAATAATAGTTTATATACCTATATTACACTATTTTTGAAGAAATTTAAATTTTTAGTATAATATTACTTTGACATACTTAAGGATTTATGATAATATAGCTAAGTAAAATGAATATTAAGTAAGCCAGATAATCGCATGTAATTTTACATGAGGAAAGTCGGAGCTCCATAGAGCAGGGTGCTAGGTAACACCTAGTGGGAGCAATCCTAAGGATAGTGCAACAGAAATAAACCGCCACTTATGTGGTAAGGATGGAAAGGCGAGGTAAGAGCTCACCAGCAGCTAGGCGACTAGTTGGCTATGTAAACCCCACCTGGAGCAAGACCAAGATAGGAATAAAGAGTGCTGCTCGTACTCTCCGGTAGGTAGGTCGCTTGAGCTTATTGGTGACAATAAGCCTAGAAAGATGATTATCTAATACAGAACTCCGCTTATAGACTTGCTTAATTTTTTCGATAGGTAAAACATCAGTTTAAACTGATGTTTTTTTATTTGCAAATTTGTCTAATTTACTTTCAAAATTTTGTGGAATATTGTAATATAAGTTAGTACAGATATTAAAAATGGTATAATATAAGATAGATATAAAAAGAAAAAGTAAAATGATGTAAATAATATGATATTATATAAGATGTAGTAAATTTAGTAACTAATTATTAAAATATCATAATCAAATTAGTAATTTTACATAATGTAAATATCACAATAAAATAATTGATTTAAGGAGTGAAGGTTTTGAGTGAAAATAATATAATAAGAAATACTGTTTTAAATGTCACAGCAAGTTTTTTAAAACAAGAGTCTAAGATAAATGAAAAATTAGAAGGTGTTTTAGAAAAGAAATTTGAAAAAGTAGAATTCAACGAAGCAAAATATGCTGAGCTTTTAAAATTTAATATATTGTTTTATAAAACATTAGCAAGAAATACAGAACCACTTATCGGGAAATGGATAGTAGATAAATACATACCTGAAATAGATGAATTAGAGAAAGACTTAGAATTGACTACAGCTAAATGTAGAAAGTATGTAAATAAGGCAATGAAGGATGGTTTAGACTGTCTAAAAGCCAACGATTTAAGTAGTTTTTTAGCTTATGATAAAATGGACCTATCAGAGAGGCGAAGACGTTTAGAAAAGGATTATAAGGTTCTAAATCTATATAAAGACCTTCTTAATATAACACTTAGAAAGATAAGCTTAGAAAAGAAAGATTGTGCAAGTTTATTTCTTAAGAATCAAGCTGATGCTAAAAGAGAACTAAAAAGAGAAATAATATTCTGTGTAAATAAGATATTAGCTAGTAGCAAAGAGGTAGTACCTAAAAATATAGAAGAAAGTTCTGAACAAAGTAGTGAAGATATAAAAGCAACAGAAATTGAGGATTTACAATTAGGTAAAGATAATTCAGAAAATGATGTTTTATTAAATTCAGTTAAAAAGTCAGAATTAGGAAAAGAACCACAGATAAATGATGTAGAAGCAAAGTTTATGGATAAACTAAATAGTTTAAATGATGAAAGTATATCTCAAACTGTATATAATGAATATAAAAAATTATGTGGGTTAGAAGAACTTCCTTATGTTGAAGGCTATGGTTTTGGTAGAGAAGTTATTAAAGACTTTGTTTGTGCAACAGTTGCATTAGAATTTTTGAAGAGAAGAAATAGAGATCTTATAGAAGGTGCGATGAGACTAACTATAATTGGAGAATTTGGTGCTGAAAATTTTAAGGAATTCATAGATTATGTAATTAAAAATAAAACAGAAATTAGTGAAGATGTTTGGGAAGAAGCACACGTTGTTCTAAAAGATAAATCTTCTGAATTAGAAAATCACGATATTGTATCAAAGAGAACTAGAAAAAATAAAGACATTGATATTGAAGAATATATTTATATGATAAAAAATGCAGATAAAGATGTTTGCTTTAGAAGTAGCATTTCTATAGAAGAAGATACTAAAGAGGAAGATGCTAAAGAAGACGTAATTAATAAGAATGACAATATAGAGAATGTTCTAGAAAATAAAGAGAATATTGAAAAAGAGCATGATGTAAATGAAGAAGAGATAATTGAATCAGAAAATAAAAAGAGTAGAAAAAAAGATAAATTATTTGGATTTATGAAAAAAGAAAGCAAAAAAGAGGAGGTAGTAGAAGTAACTGAAAAAGAAGAAATTAGCCTAGGTAATACTTCTGATGCAGTTACAGATGAACCTAATGAATCTATTAAGGACAATATAGAAAACTTAGAAGAAGTAAACCAAAGTTTAGAAGAAGAGCGCAATATAAAAATAGAAAAACCAATAAATAATAATGAGTTAGATAAAAAACTATCAGCAAGTAATGAGCCTAAATCTGAAAAAGAAAGTAAGGGATTAGGTGATGAAATATCAAAAGAAGCAGAAGAAAAAAAGGTAGAAAGTGAAAAGTCAGTAGTAATACCTATTAACAAGAAAGAAAAAAATAGTAAAAAATCCAAACATTCTCCTAAGTCTAATTCTAAGGAAAAGAAAACAGAAATAAAAAATTATGAATCAAATGAAGAAGATTTTATAGATGATGAAGAGGTTGGTTCTAAAAAAAGCAGATTAAAAGAGACTATTATAGCTATCGTTATAGTGGCAATTGTTGGTGTAGGATACTTTATAACAGTAGGCAATAACAAGAAAAATGATAAAGACAATACACCTCCAAAGGCATCAACTCAGCAACAGGCTAACAACAAACAAACAGAAGAAGAAAAGAAAGCAAAAGCTGAAAAAGAAAAGAAAGAAGCAGAAGAAAAGGCAAAAGCGGAAGAAAAAGAAAAAGCTGAAAAGAAAGCAAAAGAAATGGAAGCATATAAAGATGGTAAAGGTGTATATTATACTGTCTATGCAGGTTCACTTAAAGTTGAAGCAACAGCAAAAGAAACAGCAAAAGAATATGAAGCTAAAGGTATTTCTTCAACAATAGTTCAAGAGAATGGATATTATAAAGTGAAGATAGGTGATTATTCTGAATATGGAGAAGCACAAGAAAAATGTAATGAATTAGCTAAGAAATCTATTGATACATATATAGCGATGTATGATAAGTACTATGATTATAAATTAGAAGATTTGAAAGAATCAGCTCCTTCATTAAGTGCTGAAGAACTTAGACAAAAATATGAAGATTTAAGAAGTGAGTTAAGAAATAAATCTGGATATCGTGAATATGTTAAACATTTAGATAAACTTTATGAAGAAATAGTTGAAGGTGCTTAGGATATTTATAAAATAAGGACAAATTATGTCTCAAAATAAAAAGTATTAAAAAATATTATTTATTTTGAGGCATTTTGTCCATCTTTAGAAAATAATTATAATTTTGTTTAGGCGGTGAAGGTATGTTGAAATTAGGAGAAAAAATTATATATGAGCTTTCAGACGGATTTGAGCTTAGTGGTATCAGTAGATATTCAAAAGAATCTAAAAAACTTCATATAACAAATTTAGGTAATATTATAATCAGCAAAGCAGATGAAGTTAATGATGAATCAGGGGTAAAATATATATATAGTTTTTCAGATAATAAAAAAAAGTTAGAAGCAGTTTTAGAAGGTTCTCAAATAATTATTTATGGAGATAACTTGCCTTTTTATATAAAAAGTGAGAATTCAAGTAAGAATGTTACAGCAAGTTTAACTATGAAAATAACTCTAGATGAATATGATTTAATCTGTAAGAGCCAAAGAGAATTTATATTTTATTTAAAAGACAACATGACTATCTTGAGTTTAGATGATAATAAATTTTATATGGGTGGAATTAATAAAGATAACGAAAAGTTTATATTTATCAGTGGAAAAAATAGATTTGAAATAAACTTTGATGATATAGAAAGATATATTTTAGAAGATAAGAAAGTTTCTCTAAAGGGTTATTTTCATATGGAAAGAGAAGGTCTTATAGTAAGGTCTGTTTCTATATTTAATAATAATATAGAAAATATAGTTCCAGCCGATTTAAGTGAGAGAGTTAAAAATAATAAGAAAATAGGAAATCTTCCTAAAGATTGTGATATAGTATTCTGTAAAATATCAGGAAATATAGATGGATTTGATTATAAAAACACAAATATGCTTTTAGTAAAATATCAGGATCAACTTATTTTTATAAATAAGAAGTCTAAAAAAACTATTGTTAAGTCAACAAAAGATAATTGTTCAAAGTTAATTTTAGGAGAAGACATTATATTATATGATAATAAAAATGTATTTAACTTGCACATAAATGATAAAAATAAAGAAGCTATGCAAATAGAGGATTTAAAAGACATAGAAAATGAAATAGTAGGATATACATTAAAGCATGCTCCATTTTTTATCCAAGAAGATTTTAATAGTTTAACGATACTGAAATCTTTCCAAAAAGAAATTATATCTATAAAAAATAGTGATGTCAAAGATATTGTAATTAATAGAGAAATTGAAAGTAGAAATTCTAATTTTGTAGAAACAGAAATAAAATTTAATAATCAAAAAATAATTTTAAATTTAAGTAGAAGTATGGTTCAAAAACTTATGCAAGATGTATTTATATATGCAAAAAAACCACTACTTAAAGACGTTTCTGTTGAGATTTTATATAAAAATTGGTCTAAAGCTATGAATGATATGATAATATTTAATTTCTTTGGAAATATCTATTACATGAAATCTGAATTTGATAAAGTATTAGAAAGAGAATTGAATGATGAAATAAGAATAGAAGTCATAAATGCACTTTATAATCAGATACAAGAACAGAGAAATAATTTAGACTTAATATCAGCTTATACTCCAAGAATATTAGAAAATCAAGAGATAGAGTTATTTGAAAAGTATAATGCAAAACTTGATGTACAAGTATTTAGACAGATTAAAAATTTATTCTTTGATTTATCATACAATATAAGTAGTTATTTAGATGGAGTTGAAAAAAGTTTAGATAATATTATATTTGTAATATCAGGTGAAGATAAGAAGCGATACAATTATAGGATGTTAAAGGAAAGTGAAAGTGCAAACTTGGATGTATTTTTAAAACAAGCTATATCAAGATTAAATCATTTAGTAGAAAATATGTATCCTTACTATGTGGATGAAACTAGTAGAGAGATGTTTAAGTTATTTGAAGTCTTATGGAAAAACTATAAAAATATTAATGATGATAGTATAAAAGAAGTATTATTCGAGAGAATAACAAATACATATGTATTTAGACAATTGACATTAAATAATAATACAAATGAAAGAAGAAAAGACATAATTGAAAAAATATATAATTCTGTTGATTATGGAGCCAATAAGCTAGATGAAAATATGTTTTTCACAGGAGGAATGAAGTATGTCAAGTAAATACAATGTATGGAATTTTAATTATGAATTTTTAGGACTAAATTCAAGTGATGAAAAAAATAATGAAGTTTATTATGAGATTGATTTAGATGAAGTCTTAAATGAAAACTATATAAGTGAGGATATAGATGGAGATTTAGATACTGATGGAAATAGCATCTTAGGAGAATTAATATCAGAAATGGATATAGATGAAGATGTAAGTGTTGACATGACATATCAAGAATTAGAAGTGGATTTAGAAGATTTAGATTCATATTTGGATGATGATATAGATAGTGATATAAAGGGCATTTTAGATGAAATTTAGTACCTATGTGAGTTTTAGGTATAATATAGACAATATAATATATTAACTTATAAAAACTAAAGGTAGATGAAATTTCATCTACCTTTATGTTCTTGTAATGTTAAGAATTGGGATAATATAGAGTTTGAAGAAAAAGTATAAATATGGTATATTAATTTGGTACAAGAGAAAATTTACGAAGAAGGGTGAAAAAATGCAGATGACAGTAAAAAAAGCGATAATACCAGCAGCAGGGCTAGGAACTAGATTTTTACCAGCAACAAAATCACAGCCCAAAGAAATGCTTCCTATAGTAGATAAACCAACTTTACAGTATATAATAGAAGAAGCTATAGACTCAGGAATTGAAGAAATTCTTATAATAACAGGTAGAAATAAAAAATCTATAGAAGACCATTTTGATAAATCAGTTGAATTAGAGTTAGAATTAGAACAAAAAGGTAAGACAGAAATGCTAGAAATGGTAAGAGATATATCAAATATGGTAAATATTCACTATATAAGACAAAAGGAGCCAAAAGGTCTTGGACATGCAATTTACTGTGCAAAAAGTTTTATAGGTGATGAACCTTTTGCTGTATTATTAGGTGATGATATAGTAGACTCAGATGTGCCTTGTCTAAAGCAATTAATAGATACTTATAATGAATATAAAACAACTGTACTAGGTGTTCAAAAGATAGCTAAAGAAGATACAAACAAATATGGAATATTGGATATAAAACATATAGAAGATAGAGTTTACAAAGTTAAAGATATGGTTGAAAAGCCTGCAATTGAAGAAGCACCATCAGACATAGCCATACTTGGAAGATATATAATAACTCCTGCAATATTTGATATATTAGAGAAACAAACACCTGGAAAGGGTGGAGAAATACAGTTAACAGATGCACTTCAAACTCTTGGAAAACAAGAAGCTATTTATGCTTATAACTTTGAAGGAAGAAGGTATGATGTGGGAGATAAGATTGGATTTTTAGAGGCGACAATAGATTTTGCTCTAAAAAGAGAAAATCTAAAAGATGATTTAATGGATTATATGAGAAAAAAAGTAAGCGAAAAATAAATTTAGAAAAGAGGTAATTACTATGGCGGTTTTAGTAGCTGGAGGAGCAGGATATATAGGAAGCCATACAGCAATAGAACTTTTAGAATCAGGTTATGAAGTTGTTATAGTTGACAATTTAAGTAATAGCAACTCAATAGTAGTTGATAGAATTAGCGAACTATCTGGAAAACAAGTAAAGTTTTATAATATTGATATAACCAATAAAAATGAAATGCACATTGTATTTAAAGAAAATAATATTGAATCTATTATCCATTTTGCAGCTTTAAAAGCAGTTGGAGAATCAGTAGAAAAACCAATTGAATATTATAGCAATAATCTAATAAGTACATTAAATTTATTTGAATTAATGAGAGAATACGGTGTTAAGAAATTTGTATTTAGTTCATCAGCTACCGTATATGGAGATCCACATACTTGTCCTATATTAGAAGATTTCCCACTTTCTGTAACTAATCCATATGGAAGAACGAAGCTTATGATAGAGCAGATGTTAGTGGATATATCAAAAGCAGATGAGTCATTAGATATAGCACTTTTAAGATATTTTAACCCAGTAGGTGCTCATAAGAGTGGAAGAATTGGTGAAGAACCAAATGGAATTCCAAGTAACTTAATGCCTTATATAACAAAAATAGCAGTAGGTAAATTAAAAGAACTAAGTGTGTATGGAAATGATTATCCAACTCATGATGGGACTGGAGTTAGAGATTATATACATGTATTAGATTTAGCTGCTGGTCATGTAAAGGCATTACAAAAATTAGAAGAAAATCCAGGACTTGTTGTTTATAATTTAGGAACTGGTAAAGGATATAGTGTTCTTGATTTAGTTAAAGCATTTTCTAAAGCAAGTGGAAAAGAGATACCATACAAAATTGTTGGAAGAAGAGCTGGAGATGTAGCAATGTGTTACGCAGATTCATCAAAAGCAGAGAAAGAACTTGGGTGGAAAGCTAAATATGAACTTGAAGAAATGTGTCAAGATTCTTGGAGATGGCAAAGTATGAATCCAAATGGATACGAGGTATAAAATGAATATTAATGGGGTAAATGTAACAAATTTGTAAATACAAGATATTGGTAATTTTATGTTATAATTAGAGGCGTGTAGTTATGTTTCTAAAAGAGGGGGGAAGTTATAGTGAAAAAAAGTCTAAAAAAGTATTTAGTACTAGCAATGACTTTAGTTTTAGTATTTGCATGTGGCGTACCAGAATCAAGTGCAGCCAGTAAACATGTAATTATAGTAAACTCAAGAAAAAATACTCTAGGATATTTTGTAAATAGCAAGCTTGTAAAAGAATTTAAAGTTGCAACAGGGAAAAAAGGTTCAGAGACACCAACAGGGAAAACAAAGGTAGTTAACAAGATAAAAAATAGACCATATTATAAAGGAAATATACCTGGAGGAAGTCCAAAAAATCCATTAGGAGATAGATGGATGGGATTAGCATTAAAAGGAACTTATGGAGATACATATGGGATACATGGAAATAACAATGAAAGTTCTATTGGAAAACACATTTCTGGTGGATGCATAAGAATGCATAATAAAGAGGTTAGATGGTTATTTGACCAAGTTCCAGTAGGTTCAGATGTAATTATAGATTATAGTAATGACAGTTATACTAAAATAGCAGCAAAATATAAGATAAACTTAAACCAAACAGGATGGAAAACAGAAAATGGTAAGAAGTATTATGTAAAATCTGATGGAACATACCAAAAAAATAGTTGGTTAAAAGTAAATGGAAAAATGTATTATTTTGATGCTTCAGGAGTAATGCAAACAGGATGGAAGACAATTAATAACAAAAAATATTACTTAGGAACTGATGGAGTAAGAGTATCTGGATGGAAGGTAATTGATGGAAAAACTTATTACTTTAATTCAGATGGAGTAATGCAAACAGGATGGCAAGAAAAAGATGGCAAGAAATACTATCTAGGAAATGATGGATTATCAGTAGTAGGATGGCAAGAAATAGATGGTAATAAGTATTACTTTGATAAAACAGGAGTAATGCAAACAGGATGGCAACAATTAGAAGGTAAATCTTACTATTTAGACAAAGAAGGTAAAATGTTAACAGGAACTCAAAAAATAGATGGAAAAGATTATACTTTCAATGAAGATGGAACAATAAACCCTACATGGAACACAGTTATAGGAGCAAATAGATTTGATACAGCTAAAAAAATAAGTGAAGTTGGAAATTGGAGTGCTGATAGTTCAGATACTGTTGTATTAGTAAATGGAAATGCAATAGCAGATGGAATAACAGCAACACCTTTGGCAAGTAGTTACAACGCAACAATATTACTTACTAATACAGATAAATTACCAACTGAAACTATTTCAGAAATGAATTCATTAGCACCTAAAACAGTAATTTTAATAGGTGGAGAAAATGCAATAAGTTCTAAATTAGAGCAAGAAATAAAGATTACTTTTAATGCAGAGACAAAGAGAATATCAGGCCAAGATAGATATCAAACTGCTATAAGAATAGCTAATGAACTTGGAAACAGAGAAGAAATAAAGACAGCTTATATGGTTTCTGGAAATGGAGAAGCAGATGCTCTATCTGTAGCTTCTAAAGCTGGAGAAGAAAAACAACCTATAATATTAGTTAAGAAAGATGGAATTACAGAAGAATCTTATATATGGCTAACAGAAAGAAAATTAGAAAATGCATATTTTATAGGTGGACCAAATGCAATCAATGATTCAGCAATAGCTAAGATGAATGAAATAACTACTGAAGATGTTTCAGGAAATAGAATATATGGAAATGACAGATTAGATACCAATGCTAAAGTTATAGAAAAATTCTATGGCGATACTGATTTACAATCTGTATTAGTTAGCAAATCAGATGCTTTAGTAGATGCTTTATCAGCTGGTCCATTAGCTGCAAAATTACACTCACCAATAGTTTTAATGAATAATTCAGGATTATCATCAGAACAAAATAGAGTATTTGCAAATAAAAGAGTTGAAACTCCTTATCAAATTGGAGGAGGAGTATCTTATATAGGCATGGATAAATTAATAGATATTCTTGGAAAATAATAAAACTATATAACTAATGTATAAAATGAAATTGAGATGTAAAATTCAACAGCCTAAAGCTTTGATTATTTATATCTCAATTTTTTTATTATAAAATTAAGTTTAAGTTATCTAAAAATCTTGGAATATTTTCAAAACTCATATAAAATAAATATAGGTGATATCATCATATGTTAAGAGGGTGAGTGAAATTATAAAGAAGAAGTATATAATGTTTATTGATGAAAGTGGGAGAGCTGATATAAATCATGAGGACCCATTTACATTAACAGGAGTAATTTTTGAATATAAATATGCAGTGAGTCAAGGTGATTATGTCTGCTGTTTAAGGAAAGAGATGGATGCATTTAAAGAGTATTGCTTTGGAACTAGTAATATAGGAATACACTTGACTGACATATCCAGAAAGTCAAGAGCATTTGAAAGGTTTGATGATTCACAAATTAAGTTATTTTATGATGAATTACCTTTATTTCTATCTAAACTAGAGTGCACCATAATATCAGTAACAGTAGATAAGACTAGATTAAAAAAATATTATGCACCTTCAAAGGAACCTTATGTTGTGGCTTTTATACATGTACTTCAAAATTTCTATTCATTTGTAAATAATGAAAGTGTAGAGTCTGCAAGAATAGTTATTGAATCAAGAGATGATGTTTCAAATTTAAAAGTACAAAAGGCATTTTTTGATGTTTTTAATAATGGAACAATATATTTAGATATAGATGAAGAGTTAAGAGATAAGGTAAAAGGTTTTATAATTGCAAAAAAGGAAGATGTAGATTACAAAGAGGGTTTAGAAATAGCTGATATTCTATGTAATCCTCTTAGTAGAGCTAGAAGAGGATTAATAGAAGCAAATCCAAAATGTATACAATATGGGGAAAAAAATAAAATATTTAAATCTGTAAGAAGTAAAATATACACTCCAACTAGTTTAAATGACATAAGAAATTGGGGTTTTAAAGAAGTTCCAATTATAGAGCCTGTTGGACCATGGCTTGAAAAAATGAGATAGATAGATTGACAAATTTTTAGAAAATTGATATAATATAAGTAACTCAGTTATTCAGGAATTGAAATACAGTTGCTGTTATATAACGATTATTGCTGGGACTCGGATGCCGACTGTCAGTTAAGAATCTATACTTTTAGAAGTATAGATTTTTTTATTTTGGAAGAAATACTAAAAAAGAGACTATTTAAAAATAACCTCTTTTATTAATTTTTATAATTGAGCATTTTTAATGACAAAGTTTTTGAAATTTTTAATCGCAGGTGGTAAATATCTATCCTTTATAACTGCTAGGTAAAAATTTCTTTCCCAACTTGGATAAACGATTTGAATTACTTTTACTTTTGTAAACTTAAGCATAGACATATTTGGGACTACAGCTATGCCGAAATTTTTTGCAACTAATCCAGCAATTACTTGGTCTTCTTCTACTTCATGAACTATGTTAGGTTGTTGATTTATTTTTTTAAACATGTCATCAATTATATATCTAAGTCCACTTCTTTGATTAAATACTATTTGAGGATAAGGTATTGTTTCTTTTAAATCTATAGTATCTTTTGTAGCCAGTGGGTGGCTATATGGTACAATTAATACTAAATCTTGTTTGGCTACAGGTATAAATTCAATTCCCTTCTCTTTTTCAAGTTTTGAGCAAAAAGCAATATCGTATTTTCTTTCCTTAAGACCTTGGATAATATCAGTAGTTACACCTGTATGGAATTTAAAGTCAATTGATTTATCAGGATTAGATTTTAAGAATCTATGAACCATATCAGGTATAAAGTCTGTACCAAGTGTTCTAAGGAAAGCTAAGTCAATTTGCCCTTCACCAGTACCAGTTATCTTTAGTGACTTTACACTTGAGTCTAAGATTTCTAATGATTTTTCCACATCTTTTAAAAATATTTTACCATATTTAGTTAAAACTATATTTCTACCTTCCTTTTCAAATAGAGACACTCCAAGTTCACTTTCTAACAAAGAAATAGCATGGCTCAAACTTGGTTGTGTTATAGATAAATTTTCTGCTGCTTTTGTATAGTGCTCTAAATGTGCCAATGTAACAAAATAGCGTAAGTGATATAAATTCAATTTTTGTTCATCCTTTCATGAGTATCGTATTTTTTATTTGTATGTATTTAAAGAAGTTGACCTTAAAGAAGTTTTTCACATTTTTATTATATATGATTACAGCGTAATAATAAAAGCTTTTAAAAAAATTTATCGTTTTTTGTCTTAAATTTTAGATAGATAGAGCTAAGGAATACATTAATAAATTATATTATCAATAAAATCTATAAACAAAATCTATGAATTGATAGGAAATTATCAATTTGTTATTAACAAAGTCTCATGATACAATAAATTTATAAAATCTAGATAAAGATAAATCAAAAAAATATTTTTATTTTTAAAGTAAAATGATACTACTAGTAGAATAAATAAAAAAATAAAATCAAAAAAAAGATTAATTATAAAGAAATTAAAGGGGGCATATTTAAATTATGAATAATCAAAAAAATATTAACATTCCAATTACTATTAGTTCTTATACATTAGGTACAGAAGTTTCATTTCGCGACAGAGTTCGTATTGCAAAAGAAGCTGGATTTGATGGTATTGGATTACGTGCTGAAAATTATGTAGATGCAAAAAATGCTGGAGTTACAGACGAAGAAATGCTTTCAATTCTTGATGAATATAATATGAAAGTTACAGAAGTAGAATATATAACTCAATGGGGAACTAAAGAAGATAGAACAGAAGCACAACAAGAAAAAGAGCAAAATGTTTATCATATGGCTCGTTTATTTAATGTTAAACATATAAATTGTGGTCTATTAGAAATGGTACCAGAAGAACAAATTATAACTGCATTGGGAGAATTATGTGATAGAGCAGGAGAACTTATTATAGGACTTGAGTTTATGCCATACAGCGGTGTGCCAGATTTAGCTACTGCTTGGCGTGTTGTAAAAGGATGTAACCGTGAAAATGCAATGCTTATATTAGATACATGGCACTGGGCTAGAGCAAAACAAACAGTAGATGACCTTGAACCTGTTCCAGCAGAAAAGATAGTATCAATTCAAGTTTGTGATGTTTTAGAGACACCTTATGAAAAACTTAGAGATGAATCACTACATGACCGTGTAGCTCCAGGTGAAGGATATGGAAATACAGAAGATTTTGTAAAAATAATCAAAGAACATAATATATCACCAGAAGTTATAGGTGTTGAAGTAATATCTGATTCTTTAGTAGCTAAAGGATTATCAACTGCAGCTGAGACTGTATTTAAGGCAACTAAAAAAGTATTAGATAAAGCATGGCCAGAAGTATCTCCAAAATAAAAATAGAGTTGTTCGATATTAAAGTATATGAAGCATAAAAATATAAGAAAAAAATATAAAACATGAAAGGAAGGAAAACCTTATGAAGATTAGTTCTATGTTTACACCTATAAAAATTGGTTCAATGACAGTTCCAAACCGTTTTGTAGTTCCTCCAATGGGAAATAATTTTGCAAACACAGATGGTACTTTAAGTGAAACTTCTAAGGCTTATTATCTTGAACGTGCCTTAGGTGGTTTTGGATTAATAACTATAGAATCTAGTGTTGTGGATAAGAAAGCTAAAGGAGGACCTCGTAAACCTTGTTTGTATGATGATAGTACAATAGATAGTTTCAAAAATGTAATAGATGCCTGTCATAATGCTGGTTCAAAAGTATCTATACAATTACAACATGCTGGTTCTGAAGGAAATGAAAAAATTGCAGGGTATCCTTTAAAAGCTGCTTCTGCAATACCTGCATCAAATGGACGTAATACACCATTGGCAATAACAACTGAAGAAATATATGAGCTTATAGAATCTTATGGAGATGCTGCGTTACGTGCAAAAAAAGCTGGTGTGGATGCTGTTGAAGTTCACTGTGCTCATGGATATTTAGTTAGTAGTTTTATATCACCAAGAACAAATAAACGTGTAGATGAATTTGGTGGATGTTTTGAAAATAGAATGAGATTACCTCGTCTTATAATTGAAAATATACGTAAAAAGGTAGGAGATTCTATAGCAATACTATGTCGTATAAATAGTACAGATGATATTTTAGGTGGAATTGATGTACATGATAGTTCAGTAATCGCAGCCTATTTAGAAGATTGTGGAGTAGATGGACTTCATGTTTCACGTAGTATACATATACATGATGAATATATGTGGGCTCCTACAGTTCTTCATGCTGGATTTAGTGCAGATTTAGTTACAGAAATAAAAAAATCTGTGAGTATACCAGTAATAACTGTTGGTCGCTATACAGAGCCTCAATTTGCTGAATTGATGGTTCGTCAAGGCAGATGTGATTTAGTTGCATTTGGTAGACAAAGTTTAGCTGACCCAGGCATGCCTAACAAAGCTAAAAATGGTAAGTTAGATGAAATGATACCATGTATTGCATGTCTGCAAGGTTGTGTACCAAATATGTTCCAAGGTAAGCCTATAGCATGTCTTGCAAATCCGATATTAGGTCATGAAGCTGAACTTAAACCAGCTGAAACTACAAAAGAAGTTCTTGTTGTTGGTGGTGGTGTTGGAGGTATGCTTGCAGCATGGGTATGTGCTGAGAGAGGGCATAAGGTAACTCTAGTTGAAAAATCTGAAATGCTTGGTGGGCAAATGCGTTTAGCTGCATATCCTCCAGGTAAAGGAGATATCACTAATTTAGTTCGTAGTTATATTTCAAAATGTAATCAATATGGTGTAAAAATATACACTAATACAGAAGTTACAGTAGAGTTTATAAAAGAAAAATCACCTGATGCAGTTATTGTAGCTACTGGTGCAACTCCACTTGTACTTCCTATACCAGGAATTAATGAATCAGGATTAATACATGCAGTTGATCTTCTTGATGGAAAAGAATCTTGTGGAAAGAAAGTTCTTGTTGTTGGTGGTGGAATGGTTGGTTGTGAAGTGGCAGCATTCCTTGGTGAACAAGAACATGATGTTACTGTTATTGAATTAAGAGAACAAGTTGGTGCAGATGTAATTTCTGAACATCGTAAATTCCTTATGGATGATTTTAAAAGTTACAATATACATACTGTTACTGGTGCTAAAGTTGCTAAGTTCTATAACGATGGAGTTGACTATTCACTTGCAGATGGAACAGAAGATAATTTAAAAGGGTTTGATTCAGTAGTGCTTGCTATGGGTTCTCGTAATTATGACCCATTAAGCGAAGAAGTAAAGAAATTTGTGAATGAAACTTATGTTGTTGGGGATGCAGTAAAGGCTCGTAGAGCATTGGATGCAACAAAAGAAGCTTTTGAAGTAGCATTAAATATATAGTTGAAATTAAATAGATGTTTCTTTGCAAATAATTAAATAGATTATTTGCAAAGAAATTAATGATATTGGGAGGATATAATAATTATGGAAATTTCAGGTAGAACAGGGTTATTCGCATTAATAGGTACACCAGTGGGACATTCTAAATCACCACTAATGTATAATTATAGTTTTGAAAAATTAGACTTAGATTATAGATACTTAGCTTTTGATATTACTGTGGACAAGGTAAAAGATGCACTTTCAGCTATAAAGACGTTCAACATAAAAGGAGCAAATGTAACAATGCCATGTAAAACTGCTGTTACAGAATATATGGATGAACTTTCTCCAGCAGCTCGTATAATTGGAGCATGCAATACAATTGTAAATGAAGATGGAAAGTTAATTGGACATATAACAGATGGTGTGGGTTACGTTCGTAATTTAAAAGAAAATGGAGTTGAAGTAAAGGGTAAAAAACTTACAATTATGGGTGCTGGTGGTGCGGCAACTGCTATACAAGTACAATGTGCATTAGATGGAGCAAGAGAAATATCTATTTTCAATGCTAAGGATGATTTTTATAAAAGAGCGGAACAAACAGTTGAAAATATAAAGAAAGAAGTACCAGGATGTATTGTTAATTTATATGATTTAGCAGACACAGAAAAACTTTATGAAGAAGTATCATCAAGTGATATTTTGACAAATGCAACGCTTATTGGGATGAAACCTCATGACAATGAAACTAATATAAAAGATGTTAGTGTATTAAGAAAAGAGTTAGTTGTAACAGATGTTGTTTATAATCCAAATAAAACAAAAATGATTGAGGATGCTGAAGCTAATGGTTGTAAAGCTATTGGTGGATTAGGAATGTTATTATATCAAGGAGCTGAGGCTTTTAATCTATATACTGGATTGGAAATGCCTGTAGAAGAAATTAAAGAATTATACTTTAAATAGACGAAAAAATAATATTTTAATAATGTAGAATATATGTATCTCAATGTTTTGATATTACTTTACAAAATGTTTTGATATTACTTTATAAATTGTCATAGTGGGTTTTGTATCGATGGTCTAGTTAAATGTAAAAGTTTAACTATTCTTTAAACCCATTATGGGAATTCGTTTATTGTATATAAAAATGTTAAGAAATTAACGAGAATAGGAGAATAACTATGAATAATAAAAAATACTATCCTACTGCCATAGCTTTGTATTTTTCATATTTTTTACTTGGTATTGGAATTTCAATTTTAGGACAATATAAACCAGAATTTGCATCTATGTGGGGAGCTAAGACTTTATCAGATGGAACTCTTGATGTGAGTATTGTTTTAGCTGTTATTGCTGCATTAGGGTTAGGTAGACTTATATCATATCCATTTGCAGGCCCTATTTCAGATAAATATGGAAGAAAGGTAAGTGGACTTATAGGTAATTTTCTACATGCAATTTTCTTTGTTGGAATTGTATTTTCACCAAATTTTTACATAGCATATATATTTGCAATAATTGGAGGCGCAGCAAACTCATTTTTAGATACTTGTGTAACACCTTCTTGCATGGAGATATTTGCTAGTCTAGGAACAATAGCAAATATGTTTACTAAATTCACAATAGCTTTAGCGCAATTTTTACTTCCTTTTATAATTGGATTTGTTGCAGCAAATTCAATATCATTTAAAGTTATTTTTATAGTAACAGCTGTTCTTATTATTATAGATGCAATTTTAATAGCTGTATTGCCATTTCCTCCAGCTAACAATGTTATTGATAATAATGGAAAGGCTGTCAAGTCAGAAAAAATGAAGTTTACACCAACAAGTATAGCTCTTGTTTGTATTGGATTTACATGTACATCTACATTTGTACTATGGCTAAATTGTAATCAAGAATTAGGTAAATTATATGGTATGTCTGACCCTACAAAAATTCAATCTTTTTATTCAATGGGAGTAATCTTTGCAGTGTTAATAACTTCTGTACTTATAAAAAAATATGTTAAGCCAATAAGAATACTTGTTATCTATCCTGTGATAGCTTCAATTATGTTATTAATTGTGTACTTTGTTCAGACTCCAACTATCTGTATGATAGGAGGATTTGTAATAGGTTATTCAGCAGCAGGTGGTGTGCTTCAATTGACTACATCGACAGCAAATGAAATGTTTCCAACTAATAAAGGAAAAATAACATCTATAGTTATGATTGCATCTAGTATAGCTAACTATGTTATTTTAAATATAGCTGGATTTATTACAAAATCTGGTGGAGTAAATGGTCCAAAATACGTTGTATTATTTAATGTAGCTATAACGTTTGTTGGAATTTTACTTGCATTGTTTGTAAACATGAGATATGAAAAAGAAAAAGTACATGATTATAATATGTAACATTAGTATAATATAATTGTAAGTATTTTTAATTTTAACATGTCTGAAAGAAGAGGTGTCACAATGGAAAATATAGAAAAAATAAGAGAAAAAATAGATTTATATGATGATGAGCTGATTGATTTACTTGAGAAAAGAATGGAATGTATAAAGGGTATTATTGATATTAAAAAGGAAAAAGGTATTCCCATTTTACAGCCAGACTATGAAAATAAAAAAGAAGTAGCGTTGATTGAGAAGCTAAAAGGTCATAAGTTTGAAAATGAAATTATAGATATTTTTAGATATATAGTAAAAAATAGTAAGAAAATACAGGCTAAAAATTTATTCTCTTATAATATAATGCTTGTTGGATTTATGGGAGTCGGAAAAAGTACTGTGTCATCATACTTGAGTCATCTATTAGAAATGGAGCAAGTAGAAACAGATGCATATATAGTTGAGCATCAAGGAATGAGTATTTCTGAAATATTTGAAAAACGAGGGGAAGAATATTTTAGAAATCTTGAAAGCCAAGCATTAATAAGTTTTCAACAAAGAGAAGGACTAGTTGTTTCCTGTGGGGGAGGAATCGTACTTAGAGATAAAAACGTAGAATATATGAAAAAAAGTGGAAGAATTGTTTTATTAACAGCAAGTCCAGAAACTATTCTTCAACGTGTTAAACATAGTGATGAAAGACCAATACTTAATAATAATATGAATGTTGAATTTATATCTGATTTGATGAAAAGACGAGAAGCGAAATATATGGCATCAGCAGATATTATTGTAAATACAGATAATAAAACAATAAAAGAAATTTGTGAAGAGCTAGTTGTAAAGTTAACGGAACTTGATAAATAAATTCTAATTTAAAATGAGTATGTATTTAAAAAAATAAATTTTAACTTAACAAAATCATTGTTAAGCGATGAAACTTTAATATTTGTACAATTAGTATTACTGGAAATTTTAATTTCTAGTAATATTTTTTTATGTGTAAAAATGTAAATTCACTAAAATAAGTAGTATAATCAATATAAATTATAATAATGTAAAGGAGGATAATTTAGTGGGTAGTATTTTTAAGCAACTACAAAAGATTAAGGATTATGATGGATATAAAGAGTCATTTGAAATGAATTATTTATGTATATACGAAAAGATACCTTTAAGAGAACAAGTAGAACTTGCAAATAATTTGGTGGAGAATATTTTAAATATTTATAGAAGTGAATCTAATAAAATTGACGTGTTAGAGGAGTATAATCATAAGTCTCTAATTTGTTATTTTGAAATTTTTATGAAAAAGATAAATACTCTAATAAAGGAGAGAATAATTGATGAAAAGTGGTTATATCAGCTAACAAAGGATTTAATATATACAAGTGAAAAAGATGAGCATGTAAAACTTGGGCTTGTTTTAAGTGAAAATTATTTAGATGTAGACAATATAAGAGAAGTAGTTGATACATTTTCTAAATCTGGAGAATACATATTTTATTTAAGTAATACTATTAGAAAACTTGAATTTTACAATACCTATTTGTTTAATCTATCTAGAATATCTACAGGTTCAATAAAAGTATTTGCCATTGTCAATATAGAAAATCTAGATTCTAAAATAACCTCTTATTTAATCGAAGAAGGATATAAAGATAAAAAATATGAAGGATTACTAATGAACTATATTATTTCTACAGTAGATTTAAGCGAATATCTTGAAAGACGAGATTTAGATAAAGATAAGGTAAACAACTTAGCACATCTTATATGTAATTATTTGTTAAGTGTAGAATTTAAATATATAGGGAATAAGGTGGAATTAGTGAATCAATTTCTGCCAATTGTAACAAGCTATGGGACTAGCTTTGATAGTCTATATTCTATTTTTTTAATAGCAGTAGGTGTTTTAGAAGATGATAAAGTAAGTTGTGATAAAGTTGAATTTAAGAAAGAAATGAATAATGTTTTACTCAGTGAAAAGTGGAAAAGTGTATTCTTTAAAGCATTAAATGAAGCCGATGGAAAGACAGAAGATATGATAAAAATGTCAGAAATTTATGATGTACGTTTATCTTTTGATGATTTATTGCCATATTTAAGTAAAGATATTCGAGATTTTGAGGTGTATTGGCATATATCTAAAAAGGGAAGTGCAAATTGTAAGTTAAAGTTATTAGACTTTTTTGAAAAAACATTTAAAACAGAAGAGTTAATTGGAAAAATGGAAGACATAGAAAAAAATAAATTAACACAAGAATATTACGATGATATGTTATTTTTTATTGTCCTTAAAGGTAGTAAATCACTATACCCTGAAGGAAAGAATCTATCTTTAAAAGGAATTTTTGGAAACATAAATGAAGTACGTAAAGAATCTATAAATATTTTAAAGAGGTATAGAGAGAGACTCTCTCTTAAAGAAATGCAAATAGTTAAAGAAGCTTATGAAAAAGAAAAAAATATCAAATTAAAAGATGAGTTAAGACGATTATTATATGAAAGTAATAATTTAAAAAAAGAATTTGTAAATACTAAAAAGCTGAAGGTAAATGAGCATGGTAAAGATATTTATTTGACTTCAGTAGCTGTTGCTGGCTCAAGGTTTAGAAATAGAGAATATCTGGAAAAGGAATTGGAGAAGAGTAATATATACTATCTAAACAGAGAGAAAGATAATTTATATGATGAAAATGCTATCAGAATAGTTGGAGAAACTGGATATGTAATAGGTTATGTTCCAAGAAAAGATAATTATATTTTGAGTAATTTATTAGATGGAGGAAAACTCTTGTATTGTAGAGTAACTGAATACAATTTAGATGAAGATTATATTTATATAAACATATATTTGAGTTATAAAGATGTTATTGAAACTGTTGAAAATTCTCTTAAAATGGTATTAGATAGAGGTAAGGTAAAAATTGTAAACTAAATAATATTACGAATTATTTAAAATTTAAACTATAATCAATATATTTGATATTATTTGGTTGAAATATGGAAAAATTTAAAATACAATTAACATATAAATGAATTTAATTTAAAATTCGCAAATGTTATTTTAATTTAACCTATAATGGCGAAATTCCTCTTCCTCGCCATAGGACGTAGAAGATGTAAGCCTAACCGATAGGTTATTTATTTTACTTGATTTTCAAAAATGTATTGTATTATAAAATCAGTAGTAAAAACTGAAAGGAAGTAATTACAATGAAATTAGATAGTAATAATCATTAAGTATTCTTGTTACACTATCACTTAGTTATGTGTATAAAATATAGAAGAAAAGTAATAGATAGCTCTATATCAGATAGACTAAAAGATATATTTGTAGATATCTCCCCAAATTATGGAGTGGAGTTGCTAGAATGGAATCATGATATTGACCATGTGCACTTGTTATTCAAAGCAAAACCAAATACAGAGATATCTAAACTGCTAAATGCTTATAAATCAGCATCAAGTAGAAGA
>NZ_JAGWCU010000048.1:0-21962 GCF_020657755.1 Clostridioides sp. ZZV15-6388
AGATAATACCATATAAAGCAGATGAACTTGGAGCAGAAATAATAGAAATGGAAATAAACAAAGACCATGTGCATTTATTAATATCATGTGACCCACAATTTGGAATCCATAAAGTAGTAAAAGGTTTTAGTTCAAGAGTATTAAGAGAAAATTTCCAACATTTAAAGTCTAGTATGCCTAGTATGTGGACTAATAGTTATTTCGTAGGAACTGTTGGCTCTGTAAGTTTAGAAGTAGTTAAACAATACATAGACAATCAACAAGTTAGGAGTAAGAAAAAATGATAAAAACTCATAGAGTAAAATTAAACCTAACTAGAATACAATTTGAATTAGTAAGGGAAAAACAAATGGAGAGTGCTAATTGTTGGAATCATATAGTTAGCTTATCCAAAAAATACTATTTTGAACATAAACAATGGATAAAAAAGAATGATATACAAAATATAATCAAAGGTAAATACAATCTACATAGTCAAACTATACAAGCAATATCAGATAAATTTGATGCTAATAGAAAGACTATTTCAGAGTTAAGAAAGAAAGGTAATACCAAGGTAAAGTATCCATATAAAACCAAGAAATTTTATATAATACCATTCAAGGCTAGTGCAATAAATATCAATGCTAAAGGTAACTTAAAGTTATCAATGTCAAAAGGTATATATTTAGAGTTAGATTTTAATATTGAAAATATAAAGACTGCTGAAATAGTATGGCGAAACGGATATTATTTGTATTATACATTTGATGATGGAATCATTAATCCAACACCGAAAGGTAACAACACCGTAGGTGTAGACTTAGGAGAAATACATTCGATAGCTAGTATAACTAATGAAGGTATCGGACTTATAATATCTAATAGAGAAGGTAGAAGTATTAAGCAATTTAGAAATAAGATGTATGCTTATATCTCTAAAAGATTAAGTAGATGTAAAAAAGGTAGTAGACAATATAAGAGATTATGGAAATTAAAAAACACTATTAGAACTAAAACAGATAACCAATTAATAAATTTATACCACCAAACAACTAGAAAGTTTATAGACTTTTGTGTAGAGCAACAAGTATGTGAAATAGTTTTAGGAGATATAAAAGGGATTGAGAAAAATACAAAAAAGAAGAAAAGATTAAATAGAATTAATAGACAAAAAATATCTCAAATGGAGTATGGTCGCATTAAAGACTATATTAAATATAAGGCTAAAGAGCAAGGTATTGAAGTTAAGCTAGTTAAAGAAAACTACACATCTCAAACTTGCCCAAAGTGTTCTAAAAAACACAAACCAACTGGTAGAACTTATAGTTGTACTTGTGGTTATAAAACTCATAGAGATATAGTTGGTGCATGGAATATTTTAAATAAAAAACATAAATATATTTTAGTTGATTTTAGTATAAACCATAAGCAACCTATTAATTTAAAAGTATCTACCATATAAGGTAGTAGTGGCGAAGACACCGTCCAAGTAGCTTGGCTTTGTAACCACCTATGATTCTATCGTTTAGATAGTGTTAAGTCGTTAGCCACCAAGAATCCCCTTGCTTTAGCTATGGGGAGTGTGTCAAGAGATTAAAAAGACTTCAGTAGATATTTATATGTTTTTATTTAAATATTTTAGGAAGTCTTTAATTTTATAGGAGTGATGATATGTGTTGATAGGTACAGCTAATTTAAGTAGAAGTGTTGATAATGCATGCGTAGAAGAATTGGGAATTCCAATGATTGTATTGATGGAAAATGCAGTAATATCTGCAATGAGAAACATGGATATAGATATATATAATGATTATACAATTGTATGTGGTGTTGGAAACAATGGTGGAGATGGTCTTGGAATAGCAAGACATTTAAAGCTAAAAGGGAAAAATGTGAATGTCTTTTTAATTGGTAATATCAAGAAACTAAGTGAATGTTCTAAAATCAATTATAATATACTTTTAAATATGGGGATTAATATTATAAATATTGATAAAAATGATTTAAGTGAGGAGTATAATGACTATATAAATAAAAATAAAGTGGATGAAATTATTAAAACAGAAAAACAGAGTATAATTAAAAATAAAAATTTAACAATATTTAAAGAAGCAGTATCTAAAAGTGATGTCGTAATAGATGCAATATTTGGAACAGGGCTAAAGAGAGAAATAACTGGGATTTTTAAAGAAGTAATTGATATAGTAAATGATAACAGCAAAAATACATATTCTATAGATATACCATCTGGTATAGATAGTGACAAAGGTAGTATACTTGGAACTTGTATCAAAGCAAATAAAACAATTAGTTTTGAATTTTATAAAAGAGGGTTTTTAAATTATGATGTAAGCTCACTTATTGGAGATGTAATTGTAGAAAAAATAGGTGTTCCAGATTTCATTACAAGAAAATACCATAATGATGAATTCATAACTGATGAGAGTTTTGTAAAAAATAATATTAGAAAAAGAGATAAGCATGGATTTAAAAGTGATTTTGGAAAAGTATCTATAGTTGCAGGTTCAAAAGGATTTTATGGGGCTAGTTTCATAGCAACTGAATCTGCTGTTAAAAGTGGAAGTGGTCTTGTAACTTTGATTAGTAGTAAAGATGTACAAGAAAAAGTATCTATTAGACTCAATGAAGCAATGACTGTAAATTTTGAAGAAGAGAGAGTTGATATACTATTGAGTTCTAGCAATGCAATTGGTTTTGGTCCAGGAATGGGAGATAATCACAAAACTTTTGAGAGATTACTTAGAGTAGTAGAAAACTCTAGCTGTCCAATAATATTGGATGCAGATGGATTAAATGTTATGAAGGATAGATGCTATAAGTTTTTAGAGTGGAAAAATAAGTTTGTAATTACTCCACATCTGGGAGAAATGGCCAGGTTGACAGGTGACTCAATTGGGTATATAAGAGAACATAGAGTAGATGTGGCAAAAGAATTTGCTCAAAAATATAATGTAGTTGTTCTTTTAAAAGGTTATCAAACTATCATAACAGATGGTAAAGAAACATATATAAATCCTACAGGAAATAGTTGTATGGCAACTGGTGGAATGGGAGACTGTTTACTTGGTATGATTACTTCTTTTATAGGTCAAGGTATGGATATACTTGAAGCTACAGTGAGTGGAGCATATGTACATGGTTATATAGGAGATAAGTTAGGAAAAAGTATGTATACAGTAAATGCAACAGATTTAATAAGTAACATTTCGTTAACAATGAACAAGTTTTTGATTATTTAATGACTAATATTTGATACTACTTTGTAACAACTTTAACAAAGTATGCTGATATAATACTATTAAATTAATCTAAAATTGACTTATTTTATTGGTTTTTGGTTTATTGTTTAAATTCATATTCAAATATATTGTGTAAAGAATATGATTTATATAGGGTTTTATAATTCATATGAAAAGAGGGTAGATAGTATGAAGTTGATATGGTTGATAGTAGCAATCTTATTTGGAATAGCAGAAATGTTGACTCCAAGCTTAACACTAATATGGTTTAGTGTAGGAGCAGTAATACTCATATTTTTAAGTACTTTTATAAAGAGTATATTTTTACAAGTTTTAATATTTGCTGTAATTTCTATAGCTATGTTAGTTGTAGCTACTAAGAAAATTGTAAAAAAAGATAAAACTTATAAATCTAATACCAATTTACAAGCAATGATATCTAAAAAAGGTGTTGTTACAGAAGAAATTTCTTCTAATCAAACTGGTTTAGTTGTAGTTGAACATGAAATATGGACTGCTATTTCTATAGATGATGAAAAGATTGATAAAGGTTCTACAGTAGAAGTATTAAAAATAGAAGGGGTAAAACTAGTTGTTAAAAAAGTGAATTCTGCAACTAGTGTGACGAATCAATAAAATAAAGGAGGATATATTTATGGGTATGAAAGTTGTTTTAAGTATTGTATTAATAATAGTAGTCGTAGCAATAAGTTTAACCTGTATAAGAGTAATAAAACAATCTAAAGTAGGTATAATAATGCGACTTGGTAAGTTTCAAAAAGTGGCTGAAACAGGAGTACATTTCTTGATACCATTTTTAGATAAAATGGCATATGTGATTGACTTGAGAGAAATCGTAATAGATTTCCCACCTCAACCAGTTATAACTAAAGACAATGTAACTATGCAGATTGATACAGTTGTATATTATAAAGTTACAGACCCAGTTAGATATGTGTTTGAAATAGCAAATCCAATAGCTGCTATTGAAAATCTAACAGCTACAACTTTAAGAAATATAATTGGTGAACTTGATTTAGACGAAACACTAACATCAAGAGATATAATAAATGTAAAAATGAGAACAATCCTTGATGAAGCAACAGATAAATGGGGAATAAAAGTAAATAGAGTAGAGTTAAAGAACATAATGCCTCCTCATGATATCCAAGTTGCGATGGAAAAGCAGATGAGAGCGGAAAGAGAAAGAAGAGAAGCAATACTTCAAGCAGAAGGTAATAAGTCAGCTGCTATATTACAAGCAGAAGGAGAAAAACAATCTGCTATATTAACGGCAGAAGCAAGAAAAGAAGCTATGGTACGTGTAGCAGAAGGTGAAAAAGAGTCTGCTATATTAGTAGCAGAAGGTGAAGCTGAGGCTATAAGACAAACAGCTATTGCTAAAGCACAAGGTGAAGCTGAAATGATTAAAAGAACTCAAATGGCCACTGCAGAAGGTTTGAAATTAGTGTTTTCAGCGATGAAAGAGTCTGACATTGATAATAATATCCTAGCATTAAAATCTATGGAAGCACTTGAAAAAATGGCTGAAGGCAAGTCAACAAAATTGGTTTTACCTTCAGAAGCAGTTAATTTCCTAGGAACATTCAAAGGGATAAAAGAAGTCATGAGTGATGATAAGAATGATATATTAGATGTAAAAGATGCATTTAGTGGAAATGATTCATTAAAAAAATAAAAGAGTTTTTTTATCGTAGGAAGGAAATGGAAATTAAATGTCGAATTAATTAAATATAGTATAGAATGCACATTGAAAAGAAGAAGACTTATAGTTTTTTAAGTCTTCTTCTTTGTTTTTATTTATAAAACGGGATTTTAAAAATAAATTAACAGAATTTTTATACAATTTACCCTTTACTAATGTAAAAAGTGTTATATAATATTAAATAAAACATGTAGGAAAAGAAAGTAATTTTAATTTGAATATTTATATTGATAACATATATAGTTATAAAAATATCAAACGTAATGAATATATCTAACAATAAAACTAAAATTTTAAAATTCATTAATTGAATCATAAATAAGGAAATGACAAGAAAAATAAAATCAGCTAGTAATTGTTTACAGATTTTTAGATAATCATGTCATATTATGTTCTATTATTATCAAATCAAAAAATCATAAAAGTTTAAGTATGTTTGTATGATATGAATTGATTTATAAAAAATATTTTTTATATCTATAAAATAAATGTTTATATTATTTTCTAATTAGGAATTGAATATTATAAGTACTATAGCACTGATGGAAAATAATGCATACTTCAATAAAACAATTATGGGGTATATATTATAGAAATTGTATAGTTTATATTATTTTACTCTTATTACATTAGCGTTTGGGCAAAATTTATACACAACATTTATTGACTAAAAGTTTATAAAGGTAAAAATGCAATTATAAATATTAATTACTAGATGAGGGGAGTGTCATTAAATGAAAAAAGAGATGTTAGCTATGATTTTGGCAGGGGGGCAAGGTTCAAGACTTGGAGTTTTTACAAAGAGGATTGCAAAACCAGCCGTATCATTTGGAGGAAAGTACAGAATTATTGACTTTGTTTTAAGCAATTGTTCAAATTCTGGTATAGATACTGTAGGTGTTTTAACTCAATATAGACCATTGATATTAAATTCTCATATAGGCATGGGAAGTCATTGGGATTTAGACAGAATAAATGGTGGAGTATATGTATTACAACCATTTATGAATGAAAAAGAGGGAAATTGGTATAATGGTACAGCACATGCTATATACCAGAATATGGACTTTGTAGATACCTATAATCCAGAATATGTATTAATATTATCTGGTGACCATATATATAAGATGGATTATAGTAAAATGTTAAAATTTCATAAAGAAAAAGGTTCTAAAGCTACGATTGCAGTAATTGAAGTACCTTGGGATGAAGCTTCTAGATTTGGCATAATGAATACAAATGAAGATTCAAGTATCTATGAATTTGAAGAAAAGCCAGGCGAACCTAAAAGTAATTTGGCATCTATGGGAGTATACATATTTGATTGGAAAATGTTGAGAAGTTATTTTAAAGAAGCAGAAAAAAATCCAGATATAAATTATGATGATTTTGGAAAGAATTTAATACCTAAAATGTTAGAGGATAATGTTGGAATGTATGCATATCCATTTAAGGGGTATTGGAGAGATGTAGGAACTATACAAAGTTTATGGGATGCAAATATGGATATAATTAAATCTCCAGAAACACTGGATTTATCAGACCCTAAATGGAAGATATATACAAATACAATGGCAATGCCTCCTCAATATATAGGCAAAAGTGCAAATGTTCATAGATCAATGATAGCTGATGGTTGTAGAATTTTAGGAGAAGTAGGAAACTCTGTATTATCACATGGAGTTGTTGTTGGAAAAGGAAGCAAAGTAATTGATTCAGTAATCATGCCAAATGTTGTAATAGGAGAAAATGTAACTATAGAAAAAGCTATGATAGGCGAATGTGCAACTATAAATGATAATGTTCAGATAAAAAATGTAAATAATGAGATAAATGTAGTTTCTGAATATGAAAATATAGAGCCTAGATGCGTATTAATAGAAGGAGGTCTTTAAGATGAGAAATGAATGTTTAGGTATAATAAATTTAAACAAAAAAGGAGACCCTGCAATAAATAAACTTAATTATGGAAGACCGATAGCTTCTACACCAATAGCTGGAAGATATAGAATAATAGACTTCGCTCTATCTAATATGATAAATTCAGGAATTACAAAAGTTGGAATATTTGCAAAAGAAAAATATAGATCATTGACAGACCATATAGGTAGCGGGAAAGATTGGGATTTAAGTAGAAAAAAGGGTGGTTTATCAATTTTTAGCCCAGAAAATACTAAGTATAGAAATACTTACTCACATAGAAAAGGAGATATATACACAATACTGGCTAATCTTGATTATATAGAGAAAAGTGAAGAAGAATATATTTTAATAGCTCCAAGTTATATGTTATGCAATTTAGATTATTCTCAGGCTTTGGAATACCATAAAAAATCTCATAATGATATAACTATGATATATAAAAATGTAAACAATGCAAATAAAGATTTTGAAGGTAATCTAACTTTAAACTTAGATAGTAATAACAGAGTAATAAATGTCGGAAATAATTTAGGAAAATTCCCTAGAGCAAATATATGTATGGAAATATATATTATGAAGCGTGAAGATTTTGTAGAATGTATATATAATATTGTAAATAAAGGAAACTATTGTTATCTAGAAGAATTTATTGTTGAAGAAGCAGAAAATATGAAAATAGGAGCTTATGAGTATACAGGATATTTGAAATGTGTAAATTCTGTTGAATCATATTTTCAAATGAGTAAAGATTTATTAGAAATAGAAGTGGCTGATGAATTATTGTATTCTGAAAGAAAAATATTTACTAAAGAAAAGAATGAGTCACCTACAATTTACACAGATAGTGCAAAGGTAGAAAATAGTTTTATAGCATCAGGTTGCTTAATAGAAGGTACTGTAAAAGATAGTATTATATTTAGAAAAGTTAATGTTGAAAAAGGAACAGTTATAGAAAACTCAATAGTAATGCAAAATTGTGTAATAAAGTCAAATGCAAAACTATATAATGCAATACTAGATAAAAATACAAGTGTATCAAAAGGAAAAGAGTTAAAAGGAGATGAAAAATATCCTATTGTAGTAGAAAAAAATACGAATATATAAAAATATTTTTTAGAAGGGGGAATAGCTAGTGAAAGTTTTTTATGTAACAGCAGAGTGTTGGCCCTTTGCTAAAACTGGAGGATTAGGAGATGTATCTTATGCATTGCCTAAAGAATTAAAAAAAGAAGGTGTAGATGTAAGGGTAATAATGCCTAAATATTCAACTATACCAAGTTATTTAAAAGATCAATTAAAAGAAATAGCTGTTTTTAGTGTACGTGTTGGATGGAGAAATCAATATTGTGGTCTTTTAGAAATGGAGCTAGATGGTGTTAAATTTTATTTTATAGACAATGAATTTTATTTTAGAAGAGAAGATGAGAGAAAGAGTATTTATGGATATGGAGATGATGCAGAAAGATATACATTCTTTACAGATGCTGTCTTAGAAGCTATAAGTAGAATTGACTTTTATCCAGATGTAATACATATAAATGACTGGCACACAGGAATGTTACCATTAATTTTAAAAGAGAGATATGCAACCCTTGAGGGGTATAAAAATATAAAAACTATGTATACTATACATAATCTACAATATCAAGGTGTATTTGATAAGTATGTCTTAGATGATATATTGGATTTACCTGAAAAATATTTTGATAATGGAGATATAGAGTATTATGGTTCAATAAATTTTATGAAAGCTGGAATAAATTTTGCAGATAAAGTTATAACTGTTAGTCCTACTTATGCAAATGAGATACAAACATCTTTTTATGGAGAACAATTAGATGGTTTGCTTAGAAAGGAATCAGGAAAATTAAAAGGTATATTAAATGGTATAGATTATGACTTGAATAACCCTGAGAAAGATAAGGATATATTTGTTAATTATGATGTAAATTCTATTGAGAAAAAATTGGAAAATAAACTGAGATTACAAGATATATTAGGATTAAAAAAAGATTCTTCTATTCCATTAATAGGAATAGTTTCAAGACTAGTTTCTCAAAAAGGATTTGATTTAATAGCCTATATGATGCCGGAGCTTATGAGGGAAGATTTACAAATTGTCATTTTAGGAACTGGGGAACATCAATATCAATCAATGTTTAATTATTACGATTCTAATTTTTCAGGTAAAGTATCAGCTAGAATCACATTTAATGCATCGTTGGCTCAACAAATCTATGCTGCAAGTGATATATTCTTGATGCCATCACTATTTGAACCTTGTGGTATAGGTCAAATGCTAGCTATGAGATATGGTTCTTTGCCAGTAGTTAGAGAAACTGGAGGACTTAAAGATACTGTAATACCTTATAATCAATTTACTGGAGAAGGGAATGGATTTAGTTTTAAAAATTACAATGCTCATGAGATGTTTTTCTGTTTGAAAAATGCAATTAAGGTTTTTAGAGATAAAGAAAAATGGATGAAACTAGTTGAAAATGCAATGAATACTGATAATAGTTGGAAAAAATCAGCTAAGGAGTATATAGAAACATATAGAGACATATGTGATTAAAGGAGTGGTTTTTTTGGTAACAATAAGCAAAAAGAAATTCAAGCAAAAATTTGAAGTGAAAATGTATAGCTTATATGCACAGTCTATCAAGGAAGCTACTGATGAACAATTGTTAAATGTACTATGTAGTCTACTGAAAGATGAAATAGCAAAAAAATGGGTTGCTACGAAGTTAGATAAGAAAAAAGAAGTTTATTATTTTAGTCTAGAGTTTTTAATAGGAAGACAATTAAAATCTAATTTATTAAATTTAAATATTGAAGAAGAAGTTAGAGAAGGATTACTAGAATTAGGAATTAACTTAGATGATTTAATCAAAGCTGAGGTAGACCCAGCCATAGGGAATGGTGGTCTTGGAAGATTAGCAGCATGTTTTTTAGATTCTATGGCATCTTTGAATATAAGTGGTCAAGGATATGGAATTAGATATAAATACGGTTTGTTTGAACAAAAATTTGTAAATGGTTATCAGGTCGAAGTACCTGATAACTGGCTTACAGAAGGACGTTATGCATGGGAAACTGTAAGACCAAATGAAGCGACAATGGTGAAGTTTGGTGGAGAAGTAGAGTTGATTAAGGAAGGAATTCATTTAAAAGTAGTCCATAAAAACTATCTTCCTGTAATGGCAATGCCTTATGATATACCAATAATTGGATACCAAAATCAATGTATCAATACTTTAAGATTATTTAAAAGTGAGATACCAAAAAGAGACTTTGGAGAACTTACCTCAAATGCTCTAAATTATTCAGGAAGTTATGAAGAAGCTTTAAAACACAAGTATTATACTGAAGAAATTTCACAAGTGTTGTATCCTGATGATTCAAATTATGCAGGAAAATTATTGAGACTTAAGCAAGAGTATTTCTTTGTAAGTGCAGGTGTACAAGATATCATAAGGAAGTGTAAAAAGAATAAGCTAAATATCAGGAATTTATTTGATAAGGTGGCAATTCATATAAATGATACACATCCTACCTTATGTATACCAGAACTTATGAGAATTCTACTTGATGAAGAGGGATTATCTTGGGATGAAGCATGGCAGATAACTAAAAAAACAGTATCTTATACTAATCATACTATAATGTCAGAAGCAATGGAAAAGTGGCCTGTAAGCATGATAAAAGAGCTATTACCAAGAATTTATATGATAATAGAAGAAATAAATAGAAGATATGTAGAAGAGTTAAATAATAAAGGATATGACCAAGATAAAATAAGAAGAATGAGTATAATAGATTGGGACAACATAAATATGGCAAATTTATGTATTGTAACAAGTCACAGTGTAAATGGAGTTGCTAAGCTTCATACTCAAATTCTTGAAACAGAAGTTTTAAAAGATTTTTATCAAGACGAACCAAATAAATTTAACAATAAAACTAATGGAATTGCACATAGACGATGGCTTATAAGTTCAAATCCTCAACTTAGCAATTTAATAACAGATTTAATTGGTGACTCATGGAAAACAGATACTTTACAGCTAAAGAATATTGAAAAATTTAAAAATGATTTTTCTGTTTTAAAAAGACTTGATGATATAAAATACAATAATAAAGTAAATTTAGCAAATTTTATAAATGATAAATATGATTTAAATATCGACCCTAATTCTATATTTGATGTTCAGGTTAAGAGGTTGCATGCTTACAAAAGGCAACTATTGAATATTTTTAATGTACTCCATATGTATCATGAATTACTTGACAATCCTAACTTAAATATTGACCCAAGAACTTTTATATTTGGGGCAAAAGCTGCACCAGGATATTATTTAGCCAAGTGTATAATTAAATTTATAAATTCAGTTGCAAGTACTATAAATAATGATGTTAGAGTAAAGGACAAGTTAAAAGTAGTATTTATAGAGAATTATGGTGTATCATTAGCAGAGATAATAATACCAGCAGCAAATGTGAGTGAACAAATTTCAACGACAACAAAAGAAGCATCAGGAACAAGTAATATGAAATTTATGATGAATGGTGCCATAACTTTAGCCACATTAGATGGTGCAAATGTAGAAATATGTGAACAAGTAGGAAAAGAAAATATGTTTTTATTTGGACTTAGTGCAGAGCAAGTACTGAATTACAATAAGTTTGGTGGATATTCTTCACTTGATTTGTATCATTCTAACATGAATATAAAAAGGGTAGTAGATGATTTAATAAATGGATTTATTCCTAACCTAGGTGAAGAAGGTAGAAGTATTTATAATTCACTTACCACTTACAATGATGAGTACTTTGTATTGAGGGATTTTGAAAATTATGGTCAAGCTCAGGCAAATATAAACAAACTATATCGTGATAAAGAAAAATGGAATACAATGTCTTTGGTTAATATAGCTAATTCAGGATTTTTTTCTTCTGATAGAACAATTTCTGAATATGCAAAAGACATTTGGTTTAAAAGGGTGTGATTATAAATGCAAAACATAATAGAATATAATTCTTGGGATAAAAATTTTAAGGCTCCGTTTGGAGCTTTAAAATTTGATGAAGAATTGATAATTAAAGTTAAAGTAAATGAAGGATATAATGTTGAGTCTATTTCCCTAGAAATAAACAAAGAAGATGAAACAAAGACAATAATTTTAAATGAAGAATTAAACAATAACACATTTGGAAAGTATTTTTATTGTAATGTTGAAAAATTTGATATAACCGGTGTTTATTTCTATTATTTTAAAGTAATTGTTGAAATAGATAGTGAGAAAAAGACTGTATTCTATGGAAAGAATAGAGAAAATGGATACACTTGCGAATATAATTATAATGATATCAATAAATATCAAATTACTGTTTATAAAGACTTTAAAGTGCCAACCTGGTATAAAGAAGGAGTACTTTACCATATATTTGTAGATAGATTTAACAATGGAAATCGTAATGGGAAGGTTGATAATCCTAAGAAAAACAGCTTTATATATGGTAATTGGGAAGATATACCTATATACATAAAGGACAGTAGAGGGGATATTATAAGGTGGGATTTTCATGGTGGAAATTTAAGAGGAATAATTAATAAACTTGGGTATCTAAAAAAATTAGGAGTGAGTATATTATATCTAAGTCCTATATTTGAAGCCTCTAGTAATCATAAGTATGACACAGGAAATTATAAAAAGATTGACCCTATGTTTGGAGATGAAGATACATTTAAAGAATTAATTGATAAAGCAAAAGAAAAAGATATATCAATAGTACTTGATGGTGTCTTTAGTCATACTGGAGCTGATAGTAAGTATTTTAATATGTATGGAAATTATGATAGTTTAGGTGCATATCAATCAGAAGAATCACCATATTATTCATGGTATATGTTTGAAGAATTTCCTCATAAATATAAAAGTTGGTGGGATATAAAGACCTTGCCAAATACAAATGAATTAGAAAAAAGCTATATGGATTATATAATATATGACAAGGATAGTGTCGTAAACAAATGGATGAATATGGGGATTAAAGGGTGGCGATTGGATGTTGCAGATGAACTTCCAACTGAGTTTATAAGAGAGCTGAAAAAGGAATTAAAAGAAGCTGATAATGACTCGATACTTATAGGGGAAGTATGGGAAGACGCCTCAAATAAGATTAGTTATGGTCAAAGAAGAAGCTATTTATTAGGCGAAGAATTAGATTCTGTTATGGGGTATCCATTTAGAAATAATATGTTTTCTTTTTTAAAAGGAGAAATTAATTCATATGAACTTAGCAATAGATATATACAAATTAAAGAAAATTATCCAAAAGAATCATTTAAGTCTAATTTAAATTTAATTGGAACACATGATGTTACAAGAGCTAAAACTGAATTAAATAATGATATAGATTTGATGAAACTTGCTGTAGCTACGCAAATGACATTTGAAGGAGTACCATATATATACTATGGAGATGAGGCAGGTCTTTGTGGAGATGTAGACCCAGACAATAGAAGAACATATCCATGGAAAAATGAAGATGAAGATATGTTAAATTTTTATAAAAATATTATAAAAATCAGAAATAAAAATAAAATTTTAAGTTCTGGAGAAACAGAATTTATATATACTAGAAATGATAATGTGTTTGCATTTATAAGATTTAATGAAGATAATGATAGGATACTAATTTTAATAAACAGAAGTAACAATCCTGAAAATCTGTCATTAAATATAGAGGGTAGCTTTATAGAGGAAATACCTATAAAATATAATTCTAAAAATGTAAATAAAAATATACCGATAGAAAATAACGAATTAAAAATCCATATGGATTCTAAATCATTTATTATTTTTAGTGTATTTTAAGTACAATAATTTAAATTAAAAGTAAAAATGTAGCAAAAGTTTTGATTTATCAAAGGTTTTGCTACATTTTTGTTTTAAATTATCATAAAAATTTTAGTATTTCAAAATATTACAAAGAAGTGTAAAAAATATAGAAGTTATGATATTATATAGATAAGTAAGATAAAACAAAACCTCTCTACTGAAGTTGTAGGGAGATTTAACTTTTATAATCTTAATATGGAGGAGTGTCTTATGAAAGTAGATCCACTTACAACTCAAGTCTATGACTATATATCAAAAAAAATCCAAAATGGAGAGTATGAAGCTAATCAGAGAATTACTGAATCTGAAATTTGCAACTCTATTGGAGTTAGTAGAACACCAGCAAGGGAAGCACTAACGAGGTTGGCAGGTGAAAATTTACTAGAAAAGATACCTAATAAAGGATTTGTGGTAAAAGAGTTTCAGGAAAAGGAAAAACTAGACACATATTCTGTAATTGGTGTGTTAGATGCGTTAGCAGGTTCTTCATCTTTAGAAAATTTAACTGAATCAGATTTAATAAAAATGGACGAGCTAACAGAAATGATGGCTATCTCTATAAAGTATAAAAATTACAATAACTACTTAAAACTAAGCAATGAATTTCACGATATATACATAGCAAAATCAGATAATCAAGTGTTAATAAATATGTTGAATTCTCTTAGATATAATTTTATGTCAAAGTCATATACTAGCGATAATGAAGAAGAATTGTATAAAATGTTAACTTACAGCAATAATCAACATATTGAGGCAGTGAAGTTTATGAGAGCGAAAGATTCAGAAAATGTTGAAGCAATTTTAAGAAAACATTGGAAAACGATACCTATAGCAGAGATGGAATAAGAGAAGCTTTTAAAAGCTTCTCTTATTTTTTATATAATTCTATCATTATTTTATTATTTCTAATCTATAAATATCAATATAAAATTAATTAAAAATACAACTAATTTTATATTGATATTTATAGATTAATGTAGTACCATTTTAATGCAAAATATAAAGGAGGGGATAATATAAAAACATATTTTTCGATAGGAGAAGTATCTAGACTTTTTGATTTGTCAATAAAAACTCTAAGATACTACGATAAAGTAGGGATATTAAAACCAGCATATGTAAACCAAGAAAATAAATATAGGTATTATTCAAGAGAGCAGTTTATGAGTATAGATGTAATTAAGTACTGTAAGATTATGGGTATGGCTCTTGAAGATATAAAAAAATTAATTGATTCAGATAGCTCAATTGAGTCTATGATGAATACAATTGATAGACAAAATAAAATGATAGAAAGTAAAATAAAAGAACTATCAGATGTGAAAAATTATCTAAATGATATAGAATTTAAAGTAAATGAATTGTTAAAATATGATTTAAATAATGTATTTATAAAATACAATAAAGAAAGAAAAGTAAATGTCTATAAATGTAATTCAAAGGATGAAGTTGAACTTGAGATGTATCTGAGACATATTATTTTACACATTCAAGATAAGTATAATGATGTATATCCTATAATTTCAGGTAGTATTTCATATGAGAAAGTAATTAAAGAAGGTAAAGCACTATTATATGATTATATAGTAGATTTTACAGAAAGAGAAGAATATGAAAATCAGCACATTTTACCAGCAGGTGAATATTTAACAATTATATATGATGATAATTGGAATAATGCCTATGATTATTATAAAAAAATAATCGATTATGCAAATGATAATAATATAGAACTTGTTGGAAACTTTAATGAAATATGGATGCTTTCTAGAGTGGATTCAGACACAAAAGAAAAGACATTGGTTCAATTAGAAATAAGAAAAAAATAGTATACAAAAAAACTTGACTCTACCCTCAGAGGATAGATTAGTATTTTATATAGTGAAATAATATTTATTATAATAATCTATGGGAGGGAGATTTTTAATGTCAAAAAAATTTTTAGAGTATGCTATACCATCAGCTCTTGCTATGTTTGTATCATCCTTTAATACAATATTAGATGGAATATTTTTGGGAAAAGGACTAGGCGATTCAGCACTTACAGCTGTTAGTATAGTGATGCCTCTTGTAATGGTATTTTTAGGATTATCCAGTTTAATGGCAGTTGGAGGAGGAGCACTAGTTTCGAAAAAATTTGGTTCTAGAGATGATGAAAGGGCTGTAAATATATTTAGGCAAGTAATAAAAGTTTTAATAATAGGTAGTTTATCTCTTACAATAATTTGTATACTTTTTTCAGAGCATATAGTTAGAATTATGGGAGCAACAGAAAGTTTAGTCGGATTATCTTCTGAATACTTAACATTTTATGCTGCTTTCTGTTTTCCAAATTTGCTAGGTCTTGTTTTTTGTAGTTTTTTAAGAAATGATGGAAGACCAAAACTTGCCATGATAGCTACTGTGTCAGGAACCATATTTCATATAACTTTAAATTATATATTTATATTTAAGCTTGGATTTGGTGTAAAAAGTGCAGCAATTGCAAGTGGCTTAGGTCAACTATCTACACTTATAATAATGTTACCTCATTTTATGTTTAAAAAAGGTAAGTTATCCTTTGGGCCAGCAAAGATAGAAAAGGATGTTTTAAAAGAATTATTTAATATAGGATTTCCTTCATTTTTTGCAGAGAGTGCTTTTTCAATAATTATACTTGCACATAATATAGTTTTGACAAGAGTTGTTGGAGATGTAGGTCTTTCTGCTTATGCTGTAGTAAACTATGTAACTACTAATATTTATAATCTCTTAATGGGGATAACTTTAGGTGTTCAACCACTTATAAGTTATAATTTTGGCTCTAAAGAAATTAAAAAAATGTTAGGCTATTATAATATGGCAACAAAAATGAGTTTTTGTGTATCTATAATATTCACAGTAATATGTTTTTTATTTGGAAAAGAAATTATAAAAATATTTACGAGTGATAAAGAAATTATTTTAATGGCTTATGTTGCACTTAACATGGCTAATTTAGCCTATCTTATGATTGGAAAAAATTTAACAACTATGATGTATTATCAAGCGATAGAAATGCCAGTACATTCTAATATTATAGGAGTTTTACGTTCAATCTTACTATTGCCGATTATACTATTTGTTTTTTCTAAGTTATTTGGAATAAATGGAATATGGGTAAGTATGGCTGTTTCAGAACTCTTGACAGTTCTAATTATGAGTAAAGTAGTAAATGTAAAGGAATGTACAAAAAATGCTATAAGTTTATAATGTTATGATATCATAAATTATTTATATAGAGTAGTGAATTTATTCACTACTCTATTTTTGTTTGTACAAATAGAATTTATTCTATAGTACTAGATTAAATTTTAATAATTTTTATAAAAAATTTAAATGTGTAAATATGAAAATTATTTAGTTACACTAAACTATAGATTTTAATATATAAAATAAAAATAGTATGAAAGTTTAGTAATAGAATACATACAAATTAAAAATATTAAACTTAAAGCGTTAGTAAAACTTGAAAAAAATAAAAATATGAAATTGACTAAAAGTGATAAAGTTTACAAATACTAATTTATAAAAAAAATAATATAAACAATAAAAAATATGAAAGTTTATAAATATTGATAATACTAAGGTATAGGTTTTTGGTGTGAAATAAAAAAATACTTGTAAAAAGACTTGTTTGTTAATATAATAAATATCATGAGTTTAATAAAAGTAAAAATAAAAAATAGAAATAATAAATAAAAACAATAAAAATATTAAAATAGAGAGGAGATGAATTTAAAGTCATGGACAGTGAGTTCGCAAATGCAGTTGAATTGAGCTATGAATGTGCGCCCTTATTGGAATCATTAAAAGAATATTCAAAAAGAGATATAGCTTGTTTTGATGTACCTGGACATGTGAAAAATAGAGGTGTAGATATATTAAATAAATATCTAGGTGAAAATCTCATGAAAATGGATATAAACTCATCACCCACTATGGATAATGTATCTAATCCAACTGGAGTCATAAAAAATGCACAAGATTTATTAGCGCAGGCATACATGGCTGATGAAGCATTCTTTATAACTAATGGTACTACACAAGCAATACATGCAATGATTCTAAGTGTAATAAATCCAGGAGAAAAAGTATTGCTCCCAAGAAATATTCATAAGTCAGTAATAAATGCTTTAATACTTTGTGGAGGAATACCAGTATTTATACAACCAGAATTTGATGAGCAACTAGGTATAAGTTTAAATATTACTATTGAGAAAGTTAAAGAGGAAATAGAAAAAAGCTGCGATATAAAAGCTTTATTTTTACTTAATCCAACTTATTATGGTGCTTGTGCAGACCTTGAGAGCATCATAGAATTATGCCATAAAAATAATCTTTTAGTGTTAGTAGATGAAGCTCATGGTGCTCATTTTCCATTTCATTTAGATTTACCTCCTTCTGCAATAAGTTTAGGAGCAGATATGGTGGCTGTAAGTATACATAAAACTGGAGGAGCATTGACACAATCTTCAGCACTTTTATTGAATAGAGAAAATATAAGAGTTGAAAAAGTACTTCAGTCAATCAATATGTTACAGTCTACATCTGCATCTTATTTGCTTATGGCAAGTATAGATGGAGCGAGAGTTAACCTAGTTGAAAATGGAGAAGAACAATTATCAAAAGCATTAAATTTATCGAGATACGCAAAAGCTAGATTAAATAAAATAGATGGAATAGATGTTTTGTCTACCGAAATATTAAAAAGAAAAGGTGTTAAATTTATAGATGAAACTAAATTATGTATAAATGTAAAAGGGTTAAATTTAACTGGCTTTGAAGTGTATGATTTGTTGTATAAAAAGTTTTCAATTCAAGTAGAACTAGGAGATTTGTACAATATCTTAGCACTTGTATCTATTGGAACTAATAAATCAGATATTGATAGATTGGTTAAGGCTCTTTCTATAATTGAAAAAACTTATAGAAAAGAAGCCAAGTTAAATGAGTTTAATATGATTCAAATAAATCCAACTATTGAGCTTAATCCTCGAGAAGCTTTTTATGCATCTAAAGAAAGTGTAGAAATCAAGTCATGTATAGGTAGAATTTGTGGAGAATCAATAATGGCATACCCACCAGGTATACCAATTGTTACTCCAGGAGAGTTAATAACAAAAGAAATTATGGAGTACATTGTTTTTTTAAAAGAGAGTAATGCGTATTTGACTGATATGCAAGATAAAAACTTAGATACAATACTCGTTATAAAATAAATTGTGTTATTGGATAAATAGAATAGTATATATAAATATGTAAAAGGAGTTGAGATTGAAATGAAATTTGAAACACTAGGAAGACATATACTAGTAGAATACTATAACTGTGATGAGAGCATACTTAAAGACCCACATCTTATAGAAAATTTTATGAATGATTCAGCATTAAATGCAAAGGCTACAATTGTTGATTCTGTATTTCACCATTTTAATCCTTGGGGGGTTTCGGGTGCTGTCATAATTGCTGAATCTCATTTGACAATACATACTTGGCCTGAATATGGTTATGCAGCGGCGGATTTTTTTACTTGTGGTGATATAGACCCATGGAAAAGTTTCGAATTATTGGAACAACTTCTAAAATCAGAAAGAAGTGAGTCCACAGAAATTCCAAGAGGATTGACAACAAAAATAAAAAAATATTCAAAGAAAGATTTAGGTAAAATCACTCATAAACCTGAAGCAGTATAAACATAAAATAGATAAATGAAAGTGAGGATTATTATATGGAACTTTGGTATACAGAGGAATGGACAGAAAATGTAAGGTTTTCTATAAAAGTAGATAGACATTTATTTGAAGGGAAGTCTGAGTTTCAAAGAATAGATGTGTTTGATAGTGAGGAGTTTGGAAAGTTTCTGACAATAGATGGTTTAATGATGGTGACATATAAAGATGAGTTTATATATCATGACATGATAACTCATGTTCCTATGGCTACAAATTTAAATATCAAAAAAGTCTTAGTTATAGGTGGTGGAGATGGTGGTACAGTAAGAGAGTTAAGTCGTTATCCTAAAATAGAAAAAATTGATATGGTTGAAATAGATAAAATGGTTGTGGATGTGTCTAAAGAGTATATAGATATATGTTCATGTAAATTAGACGATGAAAGAGTAAATTTATATTTTGAAGATGGAGTTAAGTTTGTTAAAGAGGCTTATGACAAATCTTATGACTTAATAATAGTAGATTCAACTGACCCAATAGGACCAGGAGAAGGACTTTTTTCAAATGATTTTTATAGAGATTGTTATAGAATACTAACTGATGATGGAATTTTAGTAAATCAAAGTGAAAGTCCTTATTTTGAGTTTAATGCTAAAGAAATGAAAAGAGCCAACGATAAGTTAAAAGGTATATTTCCAATATCTAAAGTTTATCAAGCACATATACCAACATATCCATCTGGACACTGGTTATTTGGTTTTGCTTCAAAAAAACTAGACCCAATAAAAAATCAAGATAGAGATGGTTGGGAAAAATTAAATTTAAAAACGAAGTATTATAATAGTGATATCCATTTAGGTTCATTTATGCTACCTCAATATGTAAAGGAGATGTTAAATGAAGAGTAATTTCTATCATATAAATACATTTATGGGTATGGATAAAAGTTATGAAGAATCAAATTTGATAGTGTTTGGAGTAGGGTTTGATGGAACTACTTCAAATAGACCTGGAGCTAGATTTGCAAGTAGCTCGATGAGAAAAGAATTTTATGGTCTTGAGACATATAGTCCTTTTTTAGACTTGGATTTAGAAGATTATAATATATGTGATTATGGAGATTTGGAAATTAGTGTTGGAGATACAGAACAAGTTTTGAAAGAAATATATGATGAAACTGCTAGTATAGTTGAAGATTTAAAGGTTCCATTTATGATTGGTGGTGAACATCTAGTTACTTTAGCAGCTTTTAAAGCAGTCTATGAGAAGTATAATGATGTGTATGTAATTCATTTTGATGCACACACAGATTTAAGAGAAGAATATAATAATAATAAAAATTCTCATGCAACAGTAATTAAAAGAGTATGGGATATTGTTGGAGATGATAAAATATTTCAATTTGGAATAAGGTCTGGAACAAGAGAAGAATTTAAATTTGCAATAGAACAAAAACATACTTATATGGAAGTTGGTGGAATAAATACATTTGAAAAGATAATTAATAAATTGAATGGGAAAAATGTTTATTTAACTGTAGATTTAGATGTGTTGGATGCATCTGTATTTCCAGGAACAGGTACACCAGAACCTGGTGGTATAAATTATAGAGAATTTCAAGATATTTTTAAGATTATAAAAAAATCTAATATAAATATAGTTGGTTGTGATATTGTAGAGCTAAGCCCTGATTATGATATGACAGGAGTATCAACAGTTATAGCATGTAAAGTATTGAGAGAATTGTGCTTAATAATATCAAGTAAATTTAGGTAGTGTAGTCTATATGAATAATATACTATAATAGAAAGAAGTTACTTTAAATAAGTTGTTTTAAGTTTAGCACTTTTTTAAGGTAACTTATTTATTTTTTTTAGACAACAAAAAAGAGCCTTATGTAGCTCCTTTTCTAAAATATATATATTTAAATTAAATAATTATATTCTATTTACGTTTTCAGCTTGAGGTCCTCTATTACCTTGAGTTATATCAAAGCTAACCTTTTCGCCTTCTTCTAAAGTTTTGTATCCATCAGTTTGTATAGCTGAGAAATGTACGAAAACATCGTCTTCTCCTTCTACTGATATGAATCCAAATCCTTTTTCACTATTAAACCATTTTACTATTCCGTTTTTCATTATAAAAAAACCTCCGCTTTATTAAAAAATACAAACTAAATAAATTAAGTCTGTTCTATTAATATAGCATAAATTTTAAAAAAAAGCAATTAAAATTTTAAAAAAAGTTAATCAATTTTAGAATTTAAAAAATTTTGCTAAAAAATATATTAACAATGAAAGAAAATAAAATAGAAATCTGATGAGTTTTAGCAAATTTAATATCAAAAAATGTAATATATAAATTGAAAAATAAAGAGTAAAATATAAAAAAATAATAAAAAATATTATAAAATAGACTGAAAATAAAATTTAAAAATAGTGAAATTTCAGAAATATCACTATTATTATAT
>NZ_JAGWCU010000049.1:0-20129 GCF_020657755.1 Clostridioides sp. ZZV15-6388
ATAGCAGAGAGGATACACCTGTTCCCATTCCGAACACAGAAGTTAAGCTCTCTAGCGCTGATGGTACTTGGTGGGAAACTGCCTGGGAGAGTAGGACGTAGCCACGTAATTTTTTTTATTTTTTGTTGTCAAGTTTCTTATTTTCAAATTTCTTATTTAAAAAGGATAAGTCTGTTATAAATGCTTTATATAAACACATATAATATTTAAAAGAGTTTTTTATAAATTAATTCTTTTAATGTAGGATGTGAGGTTTTATAGGTATGTACTTTTAAATAAGAAAGGAGATAGATAATTGGGTGTCTGTAATCAATAGTTTTATTTTACAATATGGATTAATATCTGTATTTGTATTAATTATGATTGAGTATGCTTGTTTTCCATTACCTAGTGAAGTAGTTTTACCACTTTGTGGAGCTATTGCAGCAAGAAATCATTTTGGTTTTTTAACTATTTTAATTTTAAGTATAGTTGCAGGTATACTTGGTTCGATATTTTGTTATACAATAGGCAATTTGGGAGGAAAATCTATCATAAATAAGATAGTAGAGATATGTCCCAAGGCAAAAAAGGGAATTTTTACATCACAAGATTATTTTAACAAATACTCTTCTATTTCTGTTTGTGTATGTAGGTTAATTCCTCTATGTAGAACATACATATCTTTTATAGCAGGTATTGCAGGTCAGAATATTATAACTTTTATTATATCCTCTATTGTGGGTATCACCATATGGAATACTTCGTTAATTAGTATTGGGTATATTTTTTCAGAGAGTTGGGTAAAAATAATGTCACATTATAATGATTATAAATTCCTAGTTCTCATTATACCAATATCCATAATTTTTATTGGAATTGGTATTAAGTCATATATACATAAAAAACATCACAAGATAAGATTATAAAAAATATTAGAAAATTTTTTTTTGTACAAGGTCATTAAGACGGTTGAGAAAATAGAAGGCGTCGTAAATCTGCATAAACACTACGTTTTTGTAGGTTCTCGGCGTTTCTTTTATCGCTTGTGTCTGTGGTACTTTTTTCTTAAAATGTACCATGTTTTACACTTTGTTGAGGGTAAGTTTGCTTATATAGAAAAGGCGACAGCTTTGAAAATCAAAACTACCGCTTTATAAATGTTCAAAAATATGTTGCTTCTGTGACAGTTTTTTTACATTCGTTTGGCAGATTAAAACCAAATATTTAAAATTATAGTATTAAAATATGAAACAATAACTTGCTAATATTACATTCACTATAATTAACATAAGTTACTAATCCAGTCCAATCTTATCAGTCCACTCATTTATTCTTTCTATTACCCCTTTAGGTGGGTCATTGTTGAATTTCCATTCAGTATAACAGTGTAACATACCAAAAAGAAACAAGAATACAATTAGAATAATCAGTTTTTTTATCTTTTTCATTTTGATATACCTATTTCAATTTTTTTCATTGCGTTTTAGCCCTTTCAGTATAAATGCAGAAAGGCAGGCACAAAGTAATAAACTTATGATACTCCCCATAATTTTTTCTCCAGTAGTTATATAGTATCCAGAAAGATTAAATATTGCCGCAATAGGAAAAAAGGTTTGTAAGACATTTGACATACCTGCAAATAGTCCAGCAATAGAATAAACTTCTGTGAATACTAATGCAAGCCAATATCCTTTTTTCATGCGCGATACTAAGGCAATAATGGGAGAAATTGCAAGGAATACACCTATGCCATCAAGAAAATACTCTTTCATGCAACTTAAAACCAGTTTTATCGATAAATCAGAAAAATGTAAAACGGATTCAGTCAAAAATGTTATAGTAAAGAGTAACAAATAAAGAAGTATACTGAATATAAAAGTAATAATCATTTTTGCTATGGTTAATTTTGTTTCATTTATGGGAATAAGACGCAGGGATTTAATAGTGTCCTCCTCTTCTTCACGACAAATAATATAGCTTCCTAATAGGGCAATGACAGCAGGAAGAACAAAAAAAGTTGACCAAGGTTGTACCGCATCCATATACCAACCTGCATTGTCTATATACCGTGAACCGTCATAAACGCTCTTTAAGCCATAATGTAAATCTAGGTCATTATATACATCCTGCCCTCCTGCAAAAACTATGACTGCTATCATAATGGATGCAAAAACTGTAATCCAAACAATTTTTGAACGACGAATTTTTTGACATTCAGCCCAAAGTAATTTCCACATTATCTACACCTCACTTTCTTCTTCCTAGTGTAATGTTTGCAAACAATACTGATACAATACTCCAAATACAAATACAAAGAAATGCTAATGGGACATTAATTTCCTGTGAAAATATAAGACCTGGAATGTCTTTATTTCTCATGATAATAACTCCCATACTGGATAATGGGTGTAAATACATATTTATTGTCATTAGAACAAAACCGGAAAAGGCATATACCAATGTGATACAAATTGGGAGAATGTATCCTTTTTGAGATGTAGCGATTGCCAAAATCGGCAACATTACAAAAGCAGTGATTACACCAATTTCTAAACATTTTTTCAACAAATATAAAATGCTTGCCCAGTTAAATACGACATATCCAGAAAGTACACTAAATAACACAGAAGCAATGGCTGTAATCAGCATAAAACAAATAGAGTAAATCAAAACAACGAAAAATTTACTAAAAAAGTATCCCATTTTACTAATAGGTACAATCCAAAGCTGTTTGAGCATATTATACTGGTTTTCTTCGTGTATAAGCATGGTGCAAAGTATACCCAAAACAACGGGTAAAATAATCCAAAGTGTATAACCAAATGCAGACCATTTATAAAACTTTATTGGCTCAACACCTGTTTTACCAAAATAATTGAAGTATAGTAGTGCGAAAAACGGCATAATGAGAGCGGACAACAACATCAGCCAAATAAGTTTCCTACGACGCAGTTTAAGAAATTCTGTTTGAATAAGTTTAAGCAATGCCCTCTCCTCCTGTGATTTTTTTAAAGTAGTCCTCTAAAGTATCATTACAAATTTGAGAACTAATAACAGTTACATTCTGCATTACAAGTGCTTTATTGATTTCACCCATATCCAGAGTAGTGTTATAAAGGCGTAAAGTGTGGTCATCTTGAACGGAATAATCCTTCGTGTTAAATTGACGCTCTAAAATAAGTGATGTCTTTGGAATATCTGAAACTTGTAGTAGGATATATTTACTGTTTTTCTTTTCTAGTTCACTCATACTACTTTCTTCCAAAAGAACACCGTGGTCGATAATTCCAATATCATCAGCCAACAATGAGATTTCTGAAAGAATATGACTGGAAATAAGAATTGTCTTTCCATGCTCAACGCTCAAGTCCCTAATAAACTTTCTCATCTCCGCAATACCAATAGGGTCAAGACCATTGGTTGGCTCATCTAAAACTAACAGTTCTGGGTCATGCAGGATAGCGTTGGCAATACCAAGTCGCTGTTTCATGCCAAGCGAATATTTACTAAACAGCTTTTTATTTTTATAAGGTAAGCCTACAATCTCCAATGCTCTTTTTACAGAATTAGGGGCGGCTGTACCACGCAGTTTTGCAAAAACCTCCAAGTTCTCCGTTCCTGTCAGATTAGGATAAAATCCTGGTGTTTCGATAATTGCACCAATACGGGGATATACTCGTTTTTCACGTCCCTTAATACTCTCTCCAAATACATCTACCTCGCCATACGTGATTGAAGTCAACCCTAAAATCATTTTCATAATTGTGGTTTTCCCAGCCCCGTTGCGTCCTAACAGACCATAGATTCGGCCTTTTTTTACATGGAGATTGACTTTGTCAACTACTGTTTGATTTCCATAAATTTTTGTAAGTTGCTTTGTTTCAATCACAAAATCATTCATATATAATTTCCTCACTTTTAATAAATTTGTTTCTACAAAATCATAGTTGATACAACGTCAAAATCAACTACAATTAGAATTATAAAACATGAACCTTGCCAAAACCTTGCCATAATCTTGCTTTTATCTTGTTTTAGAGTAAGAAAGCCTCGGACTTTTACAGGGCTTTAGGAAGCAATATTGTAAATTCTGTTCCCATACCGGGAGTGCTGTTGGCGGTAATATTTCCCTTATGAGCGTTAATAAGTTCCTTTGCAATCGCCAAGCCTAAACCATTCCCCTTTGAAGCTCGTGAATGGTCGCATTGGTACAACCTTTCAAAAATATGTGGGAGATTGTCTGAAGATATACCTTTCCCATTATCTGTTATTACAATTTGAGCTTGATCTTTGTTTTCAAAAATTCTCAATGTCATTTTGTCACCACTACTATGGGTAATAATATTTTGTAATAGGTTATTAATGATACGGGTATATGCATTTGCGTCTATGCGTAAGAAGTACTCTATTTCTGGTATATCAAATTCATATTCAAAATGACTGCTTTCTAAAACAGGTATCCAATCAGATATAATATTACGGGATAATTCATTCAAGTCAAAAATATCAAAATGAAAAACTTGTTCCTTAGAATCCAATTTTACCCATTCAAATAGATTTTCTACAAAATTCTTTAAGTAATGAGCCTTATCAGACGCAACATGGATATACTCGTCTTTTTCCTCTCCTACAACAATTTTACTTTCTACTGCTTCCAAATAACCGACCAAAGAAGCAAGTGGAGTTTTTACATCATGGGAGAGACTTGTCATTAGCTGTTTGTAGGCTTGTTCTGATTGTTTTTGCTGAATAAGTTGAAATTGGCTATTGATTGCCATTTCGTTAATATCATAGCAAATTTGTTTTGTAATGTCGTTTTCATCTGTTAAAATACGGCGATTAAGGTTTCCATTTTTTATATCCTCTAAAGCATCTTTTATAAGTGTAAGTTGTATTCGGACACGTAGCAGGACAGAAACAAGGTACGCTATAATAATCAGGCTAAGAGCCAATATCAAAAGCAGATAGACACTTGTATTCATGTTAAGCCTCCTTATTAAAACGATAACCGACACCACGAACTGTCAAAATATAAAATGGATGGTTGGGGTCTGGTTCAATCTTTTTTCTCAATTTACTGATGAAAGACATGATGTTACTATCGTCAAAAGCATATTCTTCTTCCCATACTTGTGTATAAATCTGTTTTTTGGTAAACACCCGTCCCTTATTAGAAGCCAGAAAAGCAAGTAAATCAAATTCTTTGCTTGTAAGTTGAACAGGAATATTATTGACAGAAACAATTCGGTTTGTCTTGTCAATAATCATGCCATTTATTATTATGCAATCTGTGTCTGTTATAAAAGCAGGGTTTAACATAGTATACCGACGAATAAGAGAATTGACACGAGCCATAAGTTCGTTTATGCTGAACGGTTTTGTTAGGTAATCGTCAGCACCTAAACGTAGTCCGGAAACTTTATCATCCTCGTCATTTTTAGCGGTAAGCATAATTACTGGAATATTACTTGTTTCTCTAATTTTTTTCAGAACTTGAAAACCGTCTATATCTGGCATCATTATGTCCAAAATTACAAGAGAGAGTGTGTGTCTATTTTTATCGACCAAATGTAGACCTTCTGCACCACAATGTGCAGTAATAGCAGATAAATTTTCTTGCTCAACACATTTTTTCATAAGAGCGCAAAGCTCTTTGTCATCATCTATAATCAAAACACTATTCATATTGTACTTCCTTTCTTCTTTTTGCTCTACCATCAACAGGCTTTTCTGCGTCCTTTGGTATCAGCCACATATACCCGAGTTTTGAAACTCCTGGTATGCGATTTTCTTCACATAGTTTTTGTACTCTTCTTTCAGAAATGCCCCATTTTTTTGCTACTTCTGGGCAAGACATATATTCCATATTTCAATCATCCTTTCCTCATAATTTATCAGCATATATTATATACGTATAGACGAACAAAATCAAGAAATATCAGTAAGTAGTACTCTTTATTTTGTCTAATAGTAAAACTGTATAAACATATCTAATACGATTACTATGTCTACAAAATTTATCTTGTACTTATTGATTTCACAGTATGGGAGTATAATACTCTTATGTAAAGGTAGATTTGTCACCTCCTTAATCATGTCGCCTTACTTAATTTTGTAGTGATAAAATGGTGCATGGTCTTACTTAAAATGGGGGAGATTAAAAAATCAATTTTAGCTTATATCCTTTTATGCTAAAATGGTGTTAAGAAATGAAACAAATACTATTTATATAAAAGGGGTAACAATATGGATATAATAGATAATTTAAGGGTACAAGGGGTAGATGAAAAGCTTATTGAAGATGTACTGTATTTTAAAAATTATTATGGATTGGAAAAAGATTTAGAATACAGAGTAACAAAGTCTAAAACTTATTTTTATGGAAAAGACATATTATCTATGTGTATAGCAGCGATTTTAGAAGAAGAAAATATTTTATTGTCAGGACCAAAGGCAACAGGAAAAAATTTACTTGCTGATAATTTAGGCGAGATATTTAATAGACCTCAGTGGAATACATCATTTCATATAAACACAGATAGTTCAACACTTATAGGTACAGATACATTTATAGACAATGAAGTTAAACTTAGAAGAGGTTCAGTTTATGAATGTGCTATTAATGGAGGCTTTGGTGTATTTGATGAAATTAACATGGCAAAAAATGATGCTATAGTTGTAGTTCATTCAGCCTTAGATTATCGTCGAGTGATTGATGTACCCGGCTATGAGAGAGTTAATCTGCACCCAGCAACAAGATTTATTGGAACTATGAATTACGAGTATGCAGGAACAAAAGAACTTAATGAAGCACTAGTATCTAGATTTATGGTAATAGATATTCCTCCAATAGAAGAAGATAAGTTAATGATGATTTTAAAAAATGAATTTTCAGATGCTGATGAAGAGAAATTAATACACTTTGCAGGAATATTTTTAGATTTACAATTGAAATCTCAAAATGGTGAGATATCTAGTAAAGCTATTGACCTACGTGGTCTTATGGCATCTCTTAAGACTATAAGGAGAGGATTGAAACCAACTCTTGCAATTAATATGGGACTTACAGGAAAGACTTTTGATATATATGAAAAAGAAATGGTTGGAGATGTAATTAAAACGAGAATACCTAATAAATGGGAGAGTGCAGATGTATTTCCAATAAGTCATATTTAATATAGGTGAGATTATGAAATGGATATATGATGATTATGAATTTGAAAATAGAGCAAATAACTTATCTTGGACAATAGCTGGTGATTACAATGAAAGTATAGATATATCAGAAAAAGATTATTCTTCAAAAGAAATAGGTCTATACTTTGCAATAATTGCAGGAGCTAGAAGAAAGTATGTAGATTGGGACATAGTTAAAAAATATCTTACAAACAGAATACGAAAAGGATATGACAAAGATATTATATTGGGTCTAATTCAAGTTATATTAAATACAATAGTTGAAGAAAAGGCCATTAAAGATAGGCCAGGGATAGAAGATATAAGAAGAAATGCTTATAAAGATATTGTTTCACGTTTTACCAAAATAAACAATGACAATATTATGGATAAAATTAAATATGCATTTGTACTTTATAATATGGACAAGCATCCAGCATTAGACAGTATAACTAGAAGAATAGTTAATGACATAAGGAATATAGATACGAATCAAGATATTATGGAGATTTTAAAAGCATTAGATGTTATATATTTAACTTATTTTGAATATATATTAAATGGAGAAGAAAGCAATTCTACATATGATGAAAACAATGTAAAGGATGTTGAAGTAAACTTTGATACATTTGCTGATTTTATGTATGAAGAACTTTATAGTGATGAAGGAGAAAACATTATTGAAAGTGATATAGACTCAATATCTTCATCGATGCTTGTAGAAGGGGTAGGGGATTTTGATGATTCTCAATCTAGTAATTCAGCAGACAGAGTTATATATGTTGATGAAGAGACTGTAAATAAAATATATTCAAAAATAGAACATTATTATGGGAAAACTTATTTAAGTAAGGGTGAAATTAAAAAGCTTGAAACACAAAATTGCAGAAACGTACATGAGGGATGCAGAATTCACTTTACAGATGGTGTTCTTAGAAGTGAATGTAATAACGTTTTTCAGCTGAAATATGTGACAAGACAAAAAGAAAATAATTTAGGCAAATTTAGAGAACATGCTAGGATGTATAGACAACAAATAAAGCGATTAAAAGAAAGCCTTGCTAGGATTTTAGTAGAAGAAAATGCTAAAACTAGAGTGTATTCTGATTGTGGAACTATCCTAGCAAATAGAGCTTGGAGAGTTGGAAGGAGTAACAATAATAAAATATTTTATAAAGATATAGAAAATGAAAAAGGGAAATATGTTATTGATATATTGTTGGATGCAAGTGGTTCTCAAAGTAGAAACCAAGGAAATGTAGCAATTCAAGCTTACATAATTGCAAATGCCTTGACAGAAGTTGGAATACCAAATAGAGTTATGGGTTTTTCTAGTTTCTTAGATTACACGATATTAAAAAGATTTAAGGATTATGATGACAGTATTAAAAATAGTGAAAATATCTTTGAATATTTCTGTGCTGGTAATAATAGAGATGGTTTAGCTATAAAATCCATATGTAGTGGTTTGATAAATAGAGACGAAGAAAATAAAATTTTGATAGTTCTTAGTGATGGAAGGCCAAATGATGTAAAGATAGGAAAAAATAGCGAGAGAACTTTAAGAGGAGAAAAAGCTTATAGAGGTATTGTTGGTTTAAGAGATACAGCTAATGAAGTAAGAAAAGCTAGAAAACAAAATATTTTAGTATTAGGAGTATTTACAGGTAAAGAATCAGAGCTTGAAGCTGAAAGATTAATATATGGAAACGATTTTATATATTCAAGAGACATAACTAGATTTTCTGATGTGGTTTCAATGTATTTAAAAAAGATAATTAGGAGTTAATTGATTTATAAAAAAGAATTTATATACATAAAAATATAAAAATGAATAAAATTTGTAAAAAATGTAGAAATTTTCACAGAAAAGGTATACAATGATTTATATAGAAAATGAATTAAAAATAAAGTAATATTAAAAATTAAATATATAATATTATAGGTTCTTTAAGCAAGATTAATAGGGAAGAAGGTTAAATTCCTTTACAGCCCCCGCTACTGTGATGCAGACGAAACTTTTGTTAGCCACTATGATAATATGCTTTTATATTTCATGGGAAGGAAGAGGAGTAGGATGAAGCTAAGTCAGGAGACCTGCCTAAAATATTAAAGTGATTTCTTCGGGGATGGAGAAAGTTTCTTATAATAATTATACAGATATGTTTATTTTATGTGTTTGTATTTAGATTGTCGAAAATTAGAAGCCTAGCCATCGAGTTAGGCTTTTTTATTTTGCTAGAATAAGGTTACATATATTATTCATATTTTAATTATTAGAAAGGGAGAGGGGATACTCAAATGAAACAAAATATCAAATTAGGGGTTATAGCTGCACTTATGTTAATCATTTTAACTCCAGTTACATCAAATGCAATGCATATAATGGAAGGTTACTTACCAGTAAAATGGTCTATAGCATGGGGAGTTATATTTATACCATTTTTCTTAGTGGGATTAAAATCAATAGGTAAAATAGTAAAGCAAGACCCTAAGAAGAAAGTTTTATTAGCTCTATGTGGAGCATTTGTATTTGTTTTATCAGCATTAAAAATACCTTCAGTAACAGGAAGTTGTTCACATCCTACTGGAGTAGGTCTTGGAGCAATAATGTTTGGACCAAGTGTAATGTTTGTTCTTGGAACTATAGTTCTAATATTCCAAGCATTATTACTAGCACATGGGGGAATAACTACTTTAGGAGCTAATGCTTTTTCAATGGCTATAATAGGGCCAATTATATCATTTTTAATATTCAAAGCATTAAAGAAAAAAGATGGAAACAATGCTATACCAGTATTTCTTGCAGCAGCAATAGGAGATTTAGCCACATATACAATAACTTCAATACAACTAGCACTGGCTTTCCCAGACCCATCAGGTGGAGTGATGGCTTCAGCAATTAAATTCTTAGGAATTTTCTTTATGACTCAAATACCAATAGCAATAGCAGAAGGTATTCTTACTGTAATTGTATATAATTTGATTACAGAAAATGGAGAAAAAAGCATACTAGAAAATAATGATAAAGGAGTTAAAGCTAATGAGTGCTAAAACAAAAACAAAAACTAACATATTACTACTTTTATTAGTAGTAGCTCTTATAATATTCCCATTACTTGTAAATTCAGGTGCTGAATATGGAGGAGCAGATGGTCAAGCTGAAAGTGAAATTACTAAGATAAATCCAAATTATGAGCCTTGGTTTAGTAGTCCATATGAGCCACCAAGTGGAGAAATAGAGAGTTTATTATTCTCTGCACAAGCAGCTCTAGGTGCAGGTGTAATAGGATACATATTAGGTCTTCAAAAAGGAAAGAGAAGTTAATTATGCTTATCATTGATAAATATGCATATACAAATAGATTAAGTAAAGTAAATCCAAATAAAAAAGTAGCCATAGGAGCAATTTTTCTAATTGCTTCTATGATAATAAAAAATATATTTATCTTAAGTGGAATTATGATTTTAATGAGTATTTTAGTTGTTTGTGTAGCAGGGATAGATTTAAAAAATTATTTGAAATTACTTCAAATACCGATGTATTTTTTATTTCTTAGTATAGGTATAACTCTTGTGAATATATCTTTTAATAAAACAGACCTACTATATAGTTTTCAGTTTTTTAGTTTTTATGTAGGAATATCAAAGGCATCTATTGACATGTCTATTCATGTGTTATTTAGAGCTATGTCTTGTTTAACTTGTGTGTATTTTTGTATACTTACAACACCTTTTAATCAGTTGATATTTTTCTTTAAGAAATTGCATTTACCGGACACCTTTGTTGAATTATCAATGTTGATATATAGATTTATATTTATATTTTTAGAAGAATTTTCAGAGATATATAAGTCACAAGAATTAAGATTTGGGTACATAAATTTAAAAACTTCATATAAATCTTTAGGGATTCTTGGAAGTATGCTGTACAAAAGGCTTATGACAAGGTATGATGATATGTGTATATCATTAGACATAAAATTGTATGATGGTAAATTTCACATAGTAGGGGATAATGATGTTTAAAATAAATAATTTAACATATCAATATGAAAAAAATGCTAATGCATTATTGAACATTAATATGGATTTCTCAAAGGGAAATGTTATAGGTATAATAGGCTCAAATGGTTCAGGAAAATCAACTTTATTTATGAACTTAATGGGAATACTAAAGCCTACGTCTGGAGAAATACTTTTCAAAGAAGAAAAGTTAAAGTATGATAAGAAGAGTTTGTATAATCTTAGAAAAAATGTAGGGATTGTCTTTCAAGACCCAGAAAAACAAATATTTTACTCAAAAGTATATGATGATATAGCATTTGCGATGAGAAACATTGGAATGGATGAAAAAATTATTAAAGAGAGAATAAATAAAGCTTTGATAGCTGTTAATGGAATAGATTTTATAGATAGACCAGTACACTTTTTAAGTTATGGTCAGAAAAAAAGAGTAGCAATTGCATCAGTTATAGCAATGGAAAATGAAATTGTATTGCTTGATGAGCCTACAGCTGGATTAGACCCAGTAAGTACTAGGTCTATTGTAGATATAATAAAGAGATTAGATGAAAATAATATAAAAATAGTAATATCCAGTCATGATATGAATTTAATGTATGAAATATGCGATTATATATATGTACTGGATAAGGGGATTTTAATTGATGAAGGAAACGCAGAAAGTGTATTTGTAAATGAGAACAATATTATACAAGCTGGATTAGAATCTCCGTGGTTAGTAAAGGTACATAAAAATATGAACTTACCTTTATTTAAGAAAGAAGAAGATTTGTATAAGTACTGGAAAGAAAGAGACTTAATACAAATAAATAATTAAGCCCTAAACCTATTTTAAAAAAATAGATTTATATATAATAACCCTTAACCTAGACCCCTTAAAGGTGCCTTATGATTCCCCAAATCATAAGGTTATTTTTTTTATAAAGAATAAAAATAAATTTTATAAGTAAGTGTTATCTAATTGTTAAAATTTGACAATAATCTATTAATATAATACATAATTATAATTTGAAGTAATTCATATTTTAGATTAAAATATATTTATGGCTGTTAACAGGAGGAGAAATATGAATTTAGATACATTAAATCCTGCTCAAAGAGAAGCAGTAGAAAAAACTGAAGGTCCAGTACTTATACTGGCTGGTGCTGGTTCAGGTAAAACTAAGGTATTAACAACAAGAATAGCATACCTTATAGAAGATAAAGGTGTACAAGCACCAAATATATTAGCTATAACATTTACAAATAAAGCTGCAAATGAAATGAGAGAGAGAGTTGAGCAAAACATAGGTCCTGAAACTAAGGACATGTGGATAAGTACATTCCATTCTTGTTGCGTTCGTATACTCAGAAAAGATATAAATAAGATTGGTTACAATAGGAGTTTTGTAATTTATGATTCTGCAGACCAAGTTACATTGGTTAAAGACTGTCTTAAAGAATTAAATTTAAGTGATAAGGTATTTGAACCAAAAGCAGTTATAAGCGCCATTTCAGGAGCAAAAGACAAGCTTTATACTCCAAAACAGTTTAAAGATATCAACATGGCAGATAATAGAATGGTTAAGATTGCAGATATTTATGCTCTATATCAAGACCGTTTAAAGAGAAATAGTGCACTTGACTTTGATGATTTAATACTTAAAACTGTAGAACTTTTTAAGGCTAATGATGAAGTGTTAGCTTATTATAGAAGTAGATTTAGATACATAATGGTAGATGAGTATCAGGATACGAGTAAAGCTCAATATGAACTAATAAAATTATTAGCTAGAGAACATCAAAATATCTGTGTTGTTGGAGATGATGACCAAAGTATTTATGGATGGAGAGGCGCAGATATAAGAAACATACTTGAATTTGAGAAAGATTATGATAATGTACATGTTGTTAAACTAGAACAAAATTATAGGTCAACACAAGTAATATTAGATGCAGCTAACAAAGTTATATCCAATAATATAGAAAGAAAAAGAAAGAAACTTTGGAGTGAAAAGAAAGAAGGAGAACTTATAAAGATACAACTAACTGGTAGTGAAATAGAAGAGGCTGATTTTATAGCTGACTCAATTGCACAAATAGCTAGAAAAGAGAATAGACCATACAAAGATTTTGCAGTACTTTATAGAGCAAATGCACAAGCAAGACCTGTAGAAGACGCTTTAAACAGAAGTCAAATTCCATATAATATATATGGTGGTACAAAGTTTTATGAGAGAAAAGAAATAAAGGACTTAGTAGCGTATTTAAGAGTTATTCAAAATCCACAGGATGACATATCTATAAAAAGAATTATAAACGTTCCTAGAAGAGGTATAGGGCTTAGAACTATAGAAAAAATTGAAGATAGAGCCAATCTGAAACAAGAGAGTATATATTCAGTTTTAATTGATATAGAAACAAATTCTGATATATCTACAAAAGCTAGAGCAAGTATAAGTGGATTTGTTGATATTATAGGTACACTTAGAACTATAAAAGAAGTCTATCCTGTTAGTAAGTTAATAGAAAAAGTTTTGGATACTACAGGATATATGGATGAACTTGTAGAGACAAGAAATAAAAATGAAAAAGATTTAACTGGTAAAGGTGAAGAAGCTCAAGATAGAATTGATAATTTAAGAGAATTTATATCTATAGCACTAGAGTTTGAAAGTAGTAGTGATGATACTTATGAAAATAAAGATTTAGAGACATTTTTAACTAGTATAGCACTTACATCTGAATCTAATGATGAAGAGGACAATGATAGAGTTTCTCTTATGACAATTCATACATCTAAAGGGTTAGAGTTTCCAGTTGTATTTTTGATAGGTATGGAAGAAGGTCTATTTCCTATATCAAGAGCTATAAAGTCTCTGAGTGAATCTCAAATAGAAGAAGAGAGAAGGCTTTGCTATGTTGGTATAACTAGAGCTAAAGAAGAGCTATACATGTCACTAACTGAAAAGAGAACGCTATATGGTAAAACAAATGTTGCAATAGCTTCAAGATTTATGGAAGAGTTACCAGAAGAATGTATAGAAAGATTGTACAAAATGAAAAAGGAATTAAGTTATTCTAAAGCAAGTTATAATATGTTAGATAAATATACTAAAAAGTATATGAATACTATAAGTAAATCTAAAGTTGCAGATAACGTTAATGCTACAATAAAAGATTCAAATAAAGAGACTAATCCAGAAGATATAAAGCTTGGTTCTAAAGTACATCATCCTAAATTTGGGGTTGGAACAGTCGTGTCTATAACTGGAACAGATGTTACTATAGCCTTTGATAAGCAAGGAATTAAAAAAATAAATAAAGAATATACAACACTAGATATTTTATAATGGAGGAAAATTAGGAATGGATAGTATAAGCTTTGCTAAAAATTTAATAGATTTCATATACGATAGCCCATCATCTTTTCACGCAGTTGATAGTGCTAAAGAAGTCTTAGATAAAAATGGATTTGAAGAGTTAGCTTTAAATAAGAAATGGAATCTAAAAGTAGGTGGAAAATACTACGTGACTAAAAATTTATCTGCTATAGTAGCTTTTGTAGTTAACTCAGATAATATAGAAGAAGGTGGATTTAGAATAATAGGTTCTCATTCAGATTCTCCTACATTTAGTATTAAGCCAAATGCAGAAATAGAAGCTGAGAAAGCTTATTTGAAGTTGAATACAGAATGTTATGGAGGAGCAATATTAAGTACGTGGTTAGATAGACCACTTGGTATAGCTGGGAGAGTAGTCTTAAAAGGAGATAGTGTACTTAAGCCAAAAGAAAAACTTATCGACTTTAAAAAGCCAATTTGTATAATACCAAATCTAGCTATACATTTGAATAGAAGTATAAATGAGGGTCATTCATATAATAAACAAAAAGATATGTTACCTCTAGTTGGATTGTTAAATGATACATTAGAAAAAGATAACTTTCTTTTAAAACAAATATCGTCTAATTTAAATGTAAAGATGGAAGATATAATAGACTTTGATTTATTCTTATATGAATTTGAAAAAGGAAGTTTAATAGGGGCTAATGATGAATTTATATCTATTGGAAGACAAGATAATCTTGCAATGGTACATGCTAGTTTAAATGCTTTAGTTGATACTAAAGGACAAAGTGGTGTAAATGTAATGGCTGTGTTTGATAATGAAGAAGTTGGAAGTTCCACTAAACAAGGTGCAGATTCAAATATGCTATTAAATATATTGGAGAGAATATGTTTATCAATAGGGAAAGATAGAGAAGGATTTTTTGAGTCTATTTATTCGTCTTTCATGATATCATCAGATTTAGCTCACGCTATTCATCCAAATACTCCAGAAAAACATGACCCAACTAATAAACCAGTTATGGGGAAAGGGCCTGTTATAAAGATAAATGCAAGTCAAGCATATACAAGCGATGGATATTCTATAGCTGTTTACAAAAATATATGTAAAGAAGCTAATGTCGAGTATCAAGAATTTGTAAATAGGTCAGATGAGAGGGGTGGAAGTACAATAGGTCCAATATCTTCTACTCATGTAGATATACCATCTGTGGATGTAGGAAGTCCAATTTTAGCAATGCATTCTGTAAGAGAATTAGGTAATGTTGAAGACCATTATAGTATATATAAAACATTTAGTAAATTTTTTGAAATATAAATATAAGATAAATAATTTGGAGATGAAACTATGAAATTAGGACTATGCTTAGAAGGTGGAGGAGCAAAAGGAGCTTACCAAGCGGGGGTAGTTAAGGCTTTATATGATAATGGAATAAATAATTTTTATTCGATTTCAGGAACATCAATAGGAGCGATGAATGGATATTATTTATACACAGGTAATGTTGATAACTTGGAAAAAATGTGGACAAATATAAAAGATATCCAGAACGGAAATGTGAAAATAGTAAATAATACTGTGGATAATTCTCCTGTTATAGACAATCTTAAAGAACTAGATGATAGTAAAATAGAGAAAATGAACTTCTATGTTAATTATGTAGAAGTTAATAATAAGGTAGTATCAGAAAAGGTTGTAAATGTGTTAAAAATGCCTAAAGATGAAGCAATCTTAAGCATTTCATATAGTGGATTGTTACCATCAAATCCAAATGCTACTCTTGGATTTAAAGAACAATTTATGAAGGATGTGCAAGATGGTATTTACGATGGTTTTAAATTGGATGGTGGTCTAATTAGGAGTGCATTAATTGAGCCTTTAATTGTGGATAATGTGGATAAAATTATTTTGATATCCACAAAGTATAATTATGATTTACCAGATGACATCAAAAAAATATATAATGAAGATAAAATAATAGTAGTTAGACCTAATACTCAATTTGCACCTAAAGATACTCTTAACTTTGATGATGAGTTTTGTAAAACTATATATCAAGAAGGATATGAAATAGGAAAAAATATACTTGATAGACTTTAATTTAGAGTATAATATAATAAATGTAATTGTGTAATTTAATTAATAAAAAGGAAGGTAATAAGTCATGGAAAATAAAAATCCTATAGTAACTATAGTAATGGAAAATGGAAAAGAAATAAAAATTGAGTTATACCCAAATATAGCACCAAATACAGTTAAGAATTTTGTATCATTAGTAGATGATGGATATTATAATGGAGTAACATTTCATAGAGTAATACCAGGATTTATGATACAAGGTGGATGCCCAAATGGTACTGGAATGGGTGGCCCAGGCTATTCTATAAAAGGTGAATTTAGTGGAAATGGATTTACTAACAATCTAAAGCATGAAAGAGGAGTTATATCAATGGCTAGAACTATGGCACCTAATTCAGCTGGTTCTCAATTCTTTATAATGCATAAAAATTCACCACATTTAGATGGTCAATATGCAGGCTTTGGTAGAGTTATAGAAGGTATGGATACAGTTGATGAAATAGCATCAGTTAGAACAGGAGCAGCGGACAAGCCAAAGACTCCACAAATTATGAAAGCTGTGACTGTAGAAACTTTTGGAGTAGATTACTCAGATGTAGAAAAAAACTAAGTCATAGATAAAAGTAAAAATCTATACAACTTAAAGATAAAGTGAGATGTTATTATATTTTCTAGAGGATATGAATACATCTCACTTTTTAATTTATTTTACTGAAATTTAGTTATATATTAAATTTTTATTATACTAAATAACTCCAATAGTCTTATTAGAATCTTATTTAATAGTATTATAGAAAAATAATTCTATTAAATTATTTATGATTAGGTTTTTAATATATAAGATATTAAAATAAATATAGAAGATACGTGGAAAACATTTATTTTAACATTTTTTAAAGCTAATTTAATGATTTTGTTTAAAAAAAGAAAGTTATTTGTATGTTTTTACTTAAGAAAAAACATTATAATGGTAATATATTCTATTTACAATTTCATAACTTTGGTTTACAATAATAGAGACAATAAATCCTAAAAACATAATAAGAAAAAAGTGCTTAATATTTGAGAGAGACTGGTTTAGTTTACACCAGCTAGACCAGTCAAGGAATAATTTAAAGTGTAATATATAATAAAAAAAGAATACACTATTAGAATTTTCTAATAGTGTATTCTTTTTTTATAGAATTTATTATTGTTATGTAAGAAAAAAACTGTTTCAAATTTAAATTTGAAACAGTTTTTGTGTTGTCTAAAGATTTTATATTATTTAAAATTTTTAATTGCAGTAGTTAAGTTAGGTACTAATTGTTTCTTTCTAGATACAACACCTGGAGCAAATGTTCCTTGAACTCCTTCAATACCAAATGCATCAGCAATCAATCTATCTTCTGCTTTGTAAATTAAATAAGAACCTTCTTTTATTATATCTGTAACTGCAAGAACTAATTTGTCATAATCAGTTGAATTTATATAAGATAAAAATTCATCCTTCTTAGCAAATATAGAGTCTGTGTCTAAAGTAAATACTTGTCCAATACCAACTTTATGTCCACTCATGTTAAACTCTTTAAAGTCCATATTTACTATTTGTTCTATAGTAAACTCATCTAAAGAAGTACCACATTTAAACATATCCATAGCATATTTTTCCATGTCTACTTTTGCTATTTTACTTAATTCTTCACAAGCTTTCTTATCCATATCAGTAGTTGTTGGAGATTTAAATAATAATGTATCAGATAATATAGCAGATAAAAGAAGACCAGCTATTTCATAAGGTATCTCAACGTTATTTTCTTTATACATTTGATAAATTATAGTACTATTGCATCCAACAGGCATAACTCTAAAAGACATAGGAACATCAGTAGAAATACCACCAAGTTTATGATGGTCAACTATTTCAACTATATTTGCTTGTTCAATTCCATCAGCACTTTGAGCATATTCATTGTGGTCAACTAAAACAACATTCTTTTTAGATGGATTTAATAGATGCCCTTTTGAAATTAATCCTAAAAACTTATTGTCATCGTCTAATATAGGATAAGATCTAAAGTTTGTTTCTAACATAATTTCTTTTATTTCATCCATATAGTCGTCTTCTTTAAATGTAATCAAGTTGTCTGTGGCTTCTATAGAATCCAAGAAGCTACATTGATTTATTACATTAGAAGTTTTGTAGTTGTCACTTTCAACAGAAACAACAGACACTCCATTTATTTTAGCAAGAGCTAGTAAATCTTTTGAAATTTCTGTATGATTAGTAAGTATTAAAAGTTTAACTTTTGTATCGATGGCGTATTCAATACTATCATATCTATCACCAACAATAGCTATATCCCCTTCTTTTAAAGTCTCTATTAGGGTTTCCATACCAAATGATAAAGTAACAACTCTACCTTTTACATCTTCACCACAATCTACAAGGATAGTACCATTAAGGTTTTTGCAGATATTTGATAGTGATGTGTGTATAGTTGTAAAATGTTGATGAAGAAGGTTTTTAGCTATTTCTTTCATAGTAATAATACCAGCAAAAGTTCCATCCTCATAAGTTACAGGTAATGTTTTAACATTTTTTTCATCCATAAGATTATAGGCTTCTAATATAGAAGAAGTTGGAGTTAAAGGTAGTACCCTATCATAATTTAAGTCTCTAACCTGTATTCTAACGTTATCTAAGATTTCAGGTGCATCTACCTTAAAGTAATCTAAGGCATACTTAGCTTCCTTTCTGATATCTCCTAAAGCATAAGCTGTTGCTTCTATTCCTAGCTTGTTTTTTAAATATGCCAATGAAATTGCAGAACATATTGAATCTGTATCTGGATTTTTATGTCCGAAAACTAATAAACTCATTTTAAAACTCCTTTCAAAACTTGAATATAATAATAATTGATAAAAATATTATATCAAAAGGTAGTGAGTATTTGTTGTAAAAAGAAAAAAATTTAATGAAAAAAATATTATATGCAATTTTATCTTTTACATATATAACAAATTTAATATAAAAATTTTTATGATTTATACTTTTATTCAATGAAATTGGGGTTTATTAACAACTAATTCATTGAAGATAGCTGCGAAAAAATTAATTAATATGATGAGTAAATAAAAATTTATGAAAATTTTATAGTATAAATTTTTTTGTATGTATCTCATAAGTAAAAAATTAACGAGTGCTATATAAAAATTATTTATCTATATGAAAAATATTATCCTAAAATATTGATTTAAAAATAACTGATAGAAATTAAAATAATTTTAGATTATGTATTTTTTTAAATTATTTTTAAATTATATAGTTATTATTAAAAATAAAAAGTATATATAAACCAAAAATAAGTATTATTTTATGAAAATAAGTCCAAATATTATATATTACTTGTACAAATAACATATAAAATTTAATAAGTTAAAAAAATGAAAGATATAAATTATCATTTTAGTGTTTTATTTAGTTAAATTAAATTATTTAAATGAAATACATCTCATTTAAGTAAAAAAATTTAATAATAGTAAAAAAAATAATG
>NZ_JAGWCU010000050.1:0-18923 GCF_020657755.1 Clostridioides sp. ZZV15-6388
TCACCATCATAAAGGTTTCTGATTCTATCCTTTATTGTGGTAGTAGAGCTTTAGGATTTACTGGTTTTAAAGTGGTGTCCTATGCAGATTTCTCTACATACGCAGTATAGTTTATATTTTTATAATTTTTTTATAAAGTTTTATAAACTATTTGTTACTGTATATCCATATTTTAGAAGTATCTTTTATACTTACCCCTTTATTTAGCATGCCTGCAGACATTACCATATTATTTCCAGTAAACAGTTCTGTTCCTGTCATTACAACTAAACTAAGTGCTATTGCAAACGATAATCCCATCATTATCTTTGTCATAGGAGAACCTGCATCTGTCAAAATTCCTCCAATAGTAAATATCAAAAGTATACCAATACCTACATAAAGTCCTGCAAAAGCAGAAGACACTAAATATTTTATCTTACTTGTATTTAATAAATTTATTTTATTTATAGCTGCATTAGTTAATTTATCCAAAGTTTCTTTATGCATAATTCCCTCTTCCTTCTATTAAATTTATAATTTATTTAAATATATATTTTTATTAATTATAGATATTTAACTCCACTCCAGTATATATTTTCATGTACTTTAGTTATTTCTTCAAATTGTACACCTTCAAGTGCCCATTTTTTAAATTCCATGAATCCAGTCCTGTCAATTATATATCCTATATGCTCTTTCCCTCCTGGTGCATCTTTATCTATATACTTTTCTACATATTTGTAAGTATTAAGTATTATTTTTATTATGTTGTCTTCATCTGCCCATAAAAGAAAATCTTCTGCTAGTCTTGGATTTTTCTTCCCTGTTCTACCCATTATAGCTAATCTATAGTATTTTTTTTCATCTCTAGTCCATGCATTTGTTGGGCAATTCAGTACGCATTCTCCACAACCTATACACTTATCTCCATCTCTTACTACTTTATTATTTTCTGTTTTTAACGCCCCAACAGATAATTTTGAACATTTTTTTACACACGCTCCACAATTCACACATCTATCTTTTTCATATAGTGGCAATGTCATTCCTATAATTCCAAAGTCATTCATTCTAGCTTTTATACAGTCATTTGGACATCCAGTCAAGGCTACTTTAAAATGTAAGTCATTTGGAAAGATTGCTTTTTCTATTTTTTTTGCAAATTCAGTTGTATTATACTGCGCTTTTGGACAGACTTTATTACCTATACAGGCAGCTATATTTCTCGTACCTGCTGCTGAATAACCTGCATTTTTCTCATTTTGATTTATATTCATCTTTTCAATAACAGGTTGTATGATATTGTTTATTTCTTCCATATCTTCCATATCTATTCCTAAGATTTCAAATCCCTGTCTTGTAGTTATGTGTATCTGACCATTACCATATTCATTTGCAATCTTAGAAACTGTGATTAAACTTTCAGGGTCAATAAGACCTCCTGGTACTCTAACTCTTAAAGAAGTTATATATTTTGTTTTTGTAATTCTGTAAGCATTTTTCATTACTTTTTTAGTATTTAAATCTCTTATCACAAACTCCACCCCCTAATCAATAAGATTTTTAGCATATGAATAATCAAATACTGGTCCATCTAAACATATATAAGTATCATCCATCTTACAGTGTCCACATTTTCCTATTCCACAACACATTTTTCTTTCATAAGAAACCCAAATATTTTTTTCTTCTAAATCCCTTTTTAAAAACTCTCCTACTGTAAATTTCATCATCATTGGAGGACCAACTACAATTGCAGAAGTATTATTTATATCTTTTATATCTAAATCTGGGATATACTTTGTTACTAATCCTACATTTCCACTATAGCCATCATCCGCTCCATCCACAGTAACTAAAACATCTAGTTTTTCATTCCATCTTTTTAAGTCGTCTGCAAATAGGACATCTTTTGGTGATTTGAATCCTACTATTAATTTAAACTTTTCACACTTATCTTTGTTGTTATAAAAATATTCAACTATTCCTCTTACAGGAGCTAATGCACTCCCTCCTGCTACTACTACGATTTCTCTTCCTTCATATAAAGATACATCAAATCCATTTCCATAAGGTCCTCTTATAAAAAACGAATCCCCTTCTTTATAATTGAATAGTTCACTAGTAACTTTACCTACATTTCTTATTGTAAAGTCAATATAATCTTCTCCATATCCTGATACTGATATTGGACTTTCACCATATTTAGGTATAGATATTTCATAGAATTTTCCAGGCAGTACCCCTTTTGTATTGCAATTCACTTTAAATGTCCATTCTTTATCAGTATGTTTAACTATATCTAGTATTTTTGCACTTACTGGTATATATGAGTTCATTTATATCTCCTCCTTACTAGTTACTAAATCATTTATTTTTTCTATACATTTTGAAAATGATATATATTGTGGACAGGCATCATCACATCTTCCACACCCAACACACATGTTATATCCAAATCTTTTTTTGAAATCATTTATTTTATGCATAGTTTTAAATCTCATTCTTTCTCCTTGTTTTTTTCTGAAAGAATTTCCACCTGCTATATCTGTATATCCATCTACTTGACATGAAGCCCAAACTCTTCTTCTTTCTCCTACATTTTCATTTTCCTTATAAAAAATATCCTGCATTGTAAAGCATGAGCATGTCGGACATACAAAATTACATCTTCCACATCCAATACATCTTGTGTCATATTCATCCCATATTGGATTTCCTATCATCTCATTAGAATCAATATTTTCTGGTACATCTACAGAAATTAAATTTTCCGTTACATGACTGACATCAAATTCTGCTGGCTCTCCATTAAACACTTTAAATTCATTGTCTTTTATATCTAAGTACAATTTTTCTCCTTCTATATTCAATCCAAGTGAATAGTTATCAGTTTTATTAGAATCCATACTTACACAAAAACAATTTCTAAAACTCTCTTTACATCCTACAAGTGCAAATTTTATTTTTTCTCTAATATGTTTATAAAAATAATCTTTTTCTTCTCCATTATTTAAATATATTTCATCGAGTCTCTTTATTCCATTTATGTCACAAGCTCTTAGAAAAATTAAAATCTTTTTATTGTCTAAATCGCTTTCCTTAAATTCTTTTTCAGTAAAGTAAAATAAGACTTGATTGATAGGAAGCACTACTTCTTTTGGTGAAAAGTTTGATTTTTGAGCAAATTCCATTTCTTCAAAAGTGCTTACTTCCTTGTATCTTATCATGTCAGTATCTGAAAAAGTACCTTTAAATGGCATTATGACTGGTGCAAATATTTTGTAGTCTTTTTTTAGGGAATTCAGACCTTCATTGAATTTGGATGAATCTAATTTTAATTTCATTTTTATCACCTTTCTTATATTTTAGTTTTGCTTGCTTATTATCTTGTTTAAATCTTAACACTTTCTTTTAGATACTTCTGTGATAATTATCACAGTTTTAAAAATAATAAAAAAAATATTACTATAGCTTATTCAGCTCTAGTAATATTTTTTTATTATTTATAACTTTAAATTAAAAATTTATTCTTTTAAATACAAGCTTTTCAAAAGATTCTATATCCATAGGTCTTGCAAAGTAAAATCCTTGTCCAATATCACAACCTGCATTTTTTAATAAATTTAATTGACCTTCAGTTTCTATTCCTTCAGCTACAATTAGCATATCTAAATCCTTACCTAATGTAATTATATTCTTTATAACCTTTTCTCCACGTACAGATGTAATTGTCTCATTTAAAAATTCTCTATCAATCTTCAATACATCAATTGGCAATTTTTTCAAAAGACTGAGCGAAGAATATCCACTTCCAAAATCGTCCATAGATACGATAAATCCAATATCATGTAAATCATTTAAAATATCTAAAATCATACTTATATTTGACAAAAATAAACTTTCTGTTAACTCAAGTTCTATTAGATGTGCTGGTATATTATGCTTATTTATTAAAGATTTTAAACTAGCTACTATATTTCTATTATTTAAATGAATTCTTGATACATTTATAGAAATTGGTTGTGGCTTTATTCCATTTTTTATCCATTTTGACATTGTACTAAATATATTATCCCAAACATACAAATCAAGTTTTTCTATAAATCCATTTTTCTCAAATAGTGGAATAAAATCATTAGGTGGTATAGTTCCTTTAATTGGATGAATCCAACGAACAAGAGCCTCTGCACCTACAACCTCCTCTGTTATAAGGTTAATTTTAGGTTGCAAATAAACTACAAATTCTTTATTTAAAAGTGCATTATCCATATTATTTTCAATTTCTTTTTCATGAAGTATAGAAATCCTTATTTTATCATCATAAAAAGCAACTTTACTTTTATAATTGGTTTCTATTGTTTGGCAAGCTATCTTAGCTCTATCAATCATTACATCAATATTTACATCTTCTTTATCAATTAAATATGCTCCACATTTAAGTATTATATCTATTTTAAATGTATTTTTTTTATCATTATTGACAATCTCAAAAAAATCATTTGCTCTTTTTCTTAAATTTTCTATATTACTTTTTTTAGTCATTACAATAAATCTATCGTCTGATAACCTTGCATATATTTCATCCTTAAAAACATTTTCACCTATTTTTTTTGCTATGTATTTTAAAATATTATCTCCAAATTCAAAACCAAACATATCATTTATATATTTAAATTTATCTATATTGATATAATATATAGCAAAGTTATATGTTCCATATTTTTCAAAAAGCTTATTAGCATCAATTTTAAATTTCAGTAAACTCCTTATACCTGTTACTTCATCAATATATGCTATCTTTTTTAATTTATTCACTTGTATCTTATAATTTACAATAAATATTCCAAAAACTATAAATATAAGAAATGATATTATCAAAATAAATACCATAATATTATGTTGTATAAAATCTAATAGAGTAACCTTGTGCTCTAAATACTTTGTACTACCTGTAACTGCAATTGCAACCTCTTCTTCTGTAACTCTATTAATAGATTTATTGAGTATTGACAACAATGCAGGATTTGCTTTTCCAGAAACCCCTATTCCAATATCCACGACTTGATTTTTTATTGGCATAAACATAAGCTCATCAAATTCTTCAGTGTTAATTATATTATTTAGTATATAGTTGCTTCCTATAAATACATCACATTCTTCTTTCTTGACAGCTTCAATACATTTACTAGCATTTGGATAAAAACTTACTTCTTGATTTGGATAATATTCTTTTACGAATGATTCTATACCTGTCCATTTAATCATTGCTACCTTAGTTTTTTCATTCATTCTAATATCATTTTTTGCCAAACCTAACATAGTAGTTTCAAGGTATCCATCAGTAAATACAATATTATGCTCTAACTCAGTACTCCGTGACATAAACATATTTGCACAGATATCTACCTCACCATTTTCAACCATTTTTAAACCTTCAGAAAAATTATCTACCTTTATATACTCAAACTTTAAACCTGAGTTATTTGAAATTGATTTTAATATATCTATTGATATACCTTTGTAGGAATTTGTATTTTTATCATAAAAAGATAGTGGTGATGTATTAGGGCCTGATACAACTTTTATTATAGGATGTTTCTTTATATATTCTTTTTCCTCCAAAGTAAATACTTCTGTGGCTATTGCAGTATCTTTATAATGTTTATTAAATAAATTACCATCATAATATATATCTTCTCGTTTAATCTCATTTAATGCATAATTCAAACCATCTAGTATTTTTTTGTTTCCCTTAGTTGTTGCATAATAGACAGGCTCTGATGAAAAACGTAATACTACCTTTGTATTTGGTATATCTCTAATGCTTCCTGTAAGTATCATATCAATGGTTCCTTTTTCAAGTTCTCTTTGAAGTTCTTCTGCACCTTCTATGTATTTATATTTTACAGATATTTTATTTTTTTTACAGTATTCATCAAATACACTTTTAAAATGATTATCTGAAACTGTACCTATTACTTTTCCATCAATCTCTTTTAGATTATTATAAGATATGATATTGTTTTTGGAATTTACATACAATGCTCCATATTCATATCCAAAATTTAAATTCGTATAATCATAGTATTTTTCACGCTCTTCACTCTTTTGCAATGCTCCAAATATATCAATTTTTCCCTCTTTAAGCATTTCTAGACCTTGACCCCATCCACAAGGTATATATTCTAATTTCCAATTATTTATTTTAGCGATTTCATTCATATAATCATATGTATATCCATATAACTGACCATCTTTTGTAATAGAAATTCCATAACTAGGCCAATATCCAACTCTCACTTTTTCTTTCTCAGAAGCGGCTAAAACAAATGATGTATTTAATATAAGTAAAAAAATAACCATAGTAATAGTAAATCTATATTTCCCATTCATAATATGCCTCCATTTATAACTAAATCATATCAAGATAGTTAAAGTATTCTTATTTAACTTAATATTCTTTCTATTTAAATATTTAAACCCTCCATTTGCATTTAAACTTTAAATAGAGTCATTAAATATAATAAATCTATCTTTTCCTTGTTTTTTTGAATAATAAAGAGCTTTATCTGCTTTTTCATATAATTCAATAAAAGTTGTTCCATGATTTGGCATAATAGATATTCCAATACTACAAGAAACTTTATATGACTTATTTACTCCAGTATAATAATTTCTAAATGCATTACATAACTCAATCGCTTTGTTTTCAATAAATTTCATATTCTTCATATTTTTTATGAAAACTACAAATTCATCTCCACCAATACGTCCAATTATATCATCTTCTCTAAAAATAGAAGTCAATTTTTTTGAGACTTCAACTAAAACTTTATCACCAAAGACATGTCCTAAATTATCATTAATGGCTTTGAAATCATCTAAATCAATAATAAAAAATGCATGACTACTTTCTTTAGCCTTGTCTAAACTTAAAAACCTCTTTATTAGAGTTTCAGTTGTACCTTTATTATAAATTCCTGTTAATATATCACGTTCAGCTTTAAATTTAAGCTCAATCTCTTCTTTTTTCTGTTTATCTATATCTTTAATGTACGCAAATCCTTTAAGTTTATTACTTTGTGGGTCTTTAAGTAAATGCATTGTACAAAGTTCCCACAAAATCTTACCATCATTGTCATATCTTCGATACTCTAACTTTAACTCATTTACTCCCTTATTATATGAATCTAAGATATTTTCATAATAAAATACTTTTTTAAAGTTTTCCCTATCTGAAATAAAAACTATATCGTCAACAATATCCTCCATTACTTCAGAATATTTTCCAGTAGTTCTTAAACCTAAATTATTATTAGGCTTTATATTGCTTGATATAAATTTATCTTGAGAAAAATTAATTTCATATATAGCAATTGCTTCAGACAACATAGCTTTTCTATATTGTTCTTCTTGATTATATTGCATTTCAGCTTTTTTTTGCTCATTTATATCTTCTAATAGACCTATCGCTCTAATTGGAATTTCTGCTCCATTAAATAGATTAGTTAGAGTCATTCTATTCCATATATATTTCCCATTGACTAGTTTTGTTTTTATTACAGATACTACACTTTCTTCACCTTTTTCTATTTTGTTAAAAGATTCTTTAAACACATCAACAAAGTCAGGATGTATTATCCCAGAATCTATAAAATATTCTATACCATTTTCAATATTTTTTTGTACTCCATATATTAAAGAGATATCACTAGAGATATGTATAGATTTTGTATGCACATAATAGTCAAATACTATGTTAGATGTCTTGGATAAGGCTATTCTAAGTCTTTCTTCATTAATCTTAAGTTCTTCTTCTGCTCTTTTTAAATCTGTTACATCAACCAACACACAGTAGAAATACTCTTTTCCATCAGAATCTTTTATTAGCTCACACTTATTTACAACCCACACAAAATTCCCACTCTTAGTAATCATTCGATACTCTATTTCAACTACTTTTGATTCTAATATTTGAAGTGCAAATTCCCTTTTCACTCTATCTACATCATCTTTATAAATTACATCATAAAAATTATTATTAAACATAGATTTTATCTCTTCTTTAGTATATTCAAACAGGTCAATAAATCCATCACTTAAAAACACAAATTCATATTTTTCACCTACACTACATTTAAAAACACCACCTGGTATATTGTTAGTTAGTGAAGATATCTCTAAATTTGCTTTTACAAGCTTTCCTTTGGATTTTTTCTCTTTATAAAATACAATTAAAATCAAAACTGAAAGTGCTATGAAGTTTTTAGTTGTTAATATAATTGCAAGTTTATTTATCTTAGAAATCTCTTTCACTATCAAAGTCTTTGGAATAAAAGACAATACATACCAATCATTTATACCAACTGGAGTATACGTGGCATATTCCTCTTTTCCTTCAAATTTATATTCTAAAAATCCACTTTTCTCATTTGATATATCTTCAATAAAGTTTTTATAACTGTAATTTTCTCCAATATAAATAAAATCAAAAAAATCACTAACATTATCTATGGCATCATCAGTTTTTCCTGGAGTAGATTTTAAGACAAGATTTCCTGACTTTTCAAATATATATGTACTCCCTTCTCCATTAAAACTAGTCACATCTATAAATTCACTTAATTTACTTGTATAATAAGAACCATACAGAACTCCAATCACTTCACCATTTTTGTACATAGGAGACGCTACTATAAAACTATTTTCATTGTTAACAGATGATTTTATGATTTCTGAAATATTGCTTTCCCCTTTCATTGCCTTCTTAAAATAGCTATGTTGCGATATATTATAGACCTTTCCATCACCTGTATAGGCTGTACCATCTGGATATGCAATGTAGATTTTTTCAAAATCAGATTCCTTTGATACATCATTTAATAATTTCATTATATCTTCTTTCTTCATACCCTCTGACTCTGAAATAACTTTAGAAATACTATTTATAAACTTTGTTAGTGAATTAAGCTTAACATTTATAGTATTTGAACTTTGCAATGATAACTCTTCTAAATGCATCTTTTTGCTTTTTTCTACTAGTGAATTAACATTATAGGTAAAATCCCAAAGAGAAAACATCACAAATACACATATAAAAATCAAACCTAAAGCATAACCTATGAATTTTTTATTTTTCATTTTGATACATCCCTTTCTGCGCATAGAAGCTGTGTCAACATCTGTATATTTACTGTTCATATTAAATTAATTATACTATCAGAACTCAGCTGTTTCAATAAACTTAAGGTAAATATTACCATTTTAGATAAATAAAAAAGAATCTATACATAGATTCTCTTAATAATGCCTTTATTTAATTATAATTAATTATTTTTAAAGTATTTTGATAGCTCGCTCTCTTTTACATAAAAACCTTTATTATCAATCTTTATAAGTTCTTCTTTTTGCAATACTTTTATCATTCTAGAAACTGTCTCTCTTTTACAACCAAGCATATCTGCTAAGTATGTAACTGTAAGATTTACATTTAATAATGTCCATTCTCCACAACAAACTCCAAATTCTTTACTTAATCTATATAATTTTGCTGCTAATTTCTTGTCTACTTTTATAGATATTGAATTTTTTAACTGTCTATATAAACGTCTTGTCCTTCTCTCCATATAAGAAATAATATCTTTTGTAAGCTGAAAATCATTTTTCATAATTTCTGTAAATTCTTCAATACTATAATAAAACACAATTGAATTTTCAAATGCCTCACATCCAACAGCAGAATTCTTAGTAAAATCAAAGGTAATGTCATTTATAATTTCTCCATTATTTAATATAAAAATCACCTTTCTCTCGCCATTTTCGCTTATCTTAAAAATGGATACTTTCCCATCTAAAAGTACATATACCCTGTCTAATTGTTCTTTTTCATAAAATAAAATTTCTTTTCTTTGTAATCTTTTTAGTTTAGCTTTTTCTTTAAGTTGATTCTTAGTTTCACTACATAAATTATTAAAAAGCATTACTTTGTCAATATCATAGTCTTTTAATTTAGACATGTAAAATCTCCCCATTACTAAATTTTTAAGAAAACCACATAAAGTATTACAAATATCTGATTTTATTCATTTTTAAACAGTTTTATAGCATTTGTAGTCTTGATTTTTCTTTCAATAGCTTCATTTGAAAGCTCCTTTACTACCTGTGTATATACTAAATCAATAATAAAAAATTGTGCTAATTTAGAAGATATTGAACCTGTTTCCAATACAGTTTCCCCTGATACATAAGATAAGTGCACATCTGAAATATCCTTCAATTCAGAATTTTTATTTTCAGTAATAGATATAATTTTAGCATTATTAGCTCTCGCAAGTTTTACAGTTTTTATAATTTCTTCAGTTTCGCCAGAATGAGAAATTGCAACTATTAAATCTCCTTCTTCCATTATAGAAGACATCATTATCATAGTATGACTACTATCAAAACTTACACAATTAAGTCCAATTCTCATAAACTTATAGTTTGAATCTTGTGCTATTATTCCTGAATATCCAATACCTATAAAGTAAACTTTTTTAGCATTTATTATAAGTCTTGCACAGTCATGAACATCTACACTATTGATTATCTCAACAGTATTCTCTAAAGTAGTTATATTTGAGTTTAAAAGTTTCTTGGCTGTATCTAAAGCTGGCTCATCATTTTGTATATTCTTATTTATAATATTTTTTTTATTACTACTTGATATTTCTTGTGCTAAAGTAACTTTAAAGTCTTGCAACCCATTAAACTTCATTTTTTTAACAAATCTAGTTATAGTTGCTTCACCAATATTACTCTCTTTAGCAATTTGTGATATTGGTTTATAAAATACATCCTCTATATTTTCTTTTATATAAGCTATCAGTAATTTATCTGACTTTGTGACTTTAAAAGTTGGTGATTCTAATTGTTCTAAAATACTCATTAAAAAACCTTCTATTCTCTATATTTTGTTTAAAAAATTATATAATGCCCCAAGCATACCTGCATCATTTTGTCTCTTTGCAAATTCTACATTAGTATTTTTATAAACTCTTTCTATAAGAATCTCCTTTAACGCTCTATCTATTTTAGGTTTTAGAAATTCTTCTTGTGCCATTATTCCGCCACCTAAAATTACAACTTCTGGATTTATTACATAACATATATTTGCAATACCAATTGCTAATGATTTTATCATATTATCCAATTCTTTTAAACAATCTTCGTCATTATTCTTTGCTAAATCAAAAATTATTTTCCCATTTAGGTCATTTTCATCCATATTTTTTATTTTTGCTAATTTTTTTACCAAGCTACTAGTTGATGCCAACTCTTGAAAAGTACTTCCATTCATATTCATATATCCTACTTCACCAGCACTATTACTAAATCCATTTATAAGCTTATTATTTATTATAACACAACCACCAATACCAGTACCTATTGTCATACAGATAGAAGAAGTTGCTTCCTTACCTGCTCCAAGCCACATTTCACCAAGTCCAGCACAATTAACATCATTTTCAACTTCACATTTTACATTAAATTCTTTTTCTATCTCTTTCTTTAATTCCATACCTTTATAGTTTGGAATTAATTCTTCTAACGCAAATACTATCTTACCTTCAATGGGGTCAACCATACCTGCAGTTGATATACATATCCCATCAATATTATTTTCTTTCATATATTTTTTAACTATTTTCTTTATTTTAGATAATATTCCTGGTCCACCTTTTTCTTTTGCTTCAGTATCTAAACTTGATTTATCGATTATTAACCCATCTTCTCTAATAAATCCATATTTTATTGAAGTACCTCCAATATCTATACAAACATAATTTTTCATAACATATCTCCATACAAATTATTTTTATAACCAATATTACTAATTAAAACTTTATATTACATGAATTTTTTATTTATTTTTTCTAACTCATAGATATATTTTCTCGCTTCTGATAAATCTATGGTATCCTTTAATATAATTTTTTCCTCAGTTATATGATATTTATAAATATTCTTACATAAATCTTCTCCTAACATATTAAGACCTTCTTGACTATAATGTACATCATCAATAGTTAGACCTTGATCATGAAATTTCATAGCAATTTTACTTCCTATACTTAATATGTCACATTCATTACAAGCAAATTCTTGCGCTGCTGCAATTCGTCTTGTTCTAACAAAATATTCATCTTCTCCAAGCCAATAACCAGTTAAACTAACAAACATTTTATCAATCATACATTCTTCCTTAAGTCTATATGCAATTTTTTTTAGACTCTCTTTATAGTATAAAACATCACTACCATATTTTGCATCACTTTCACCTTGAATCCAAATAGCATATTTATTTGATATTTTATAATCCTTGCTTAAAGTATTACACCCTGCATTAAACTTTTCTATAGTATCATCTAAAAACCAGTTATTATCATGATTCCAATTTTTTATTCTTGACCCATCCTTTGCATTGTGTATAAAACAAACTTTATTACCAGTAAGTCTATTCCACTCATTTGAAAATGCAGGTGCTATAGTCCCATCCCCTTCAGAAGTCTCTAATTCACATCTCATGTTTATAATCTCGTCAGTACTTAAGTATTCAAAACAATTCTCATTTGGAATAACACTGTCTTTTGGATTTCCCAAACCTCTAGCATTACTTTGTCCTATTAATAAAAATACATCTATATTATCCATAAATTAACTCCTCTATACAATTCTAAACTTTTTAATGTCTATTTAAACTTTCCTATAAAAAACTAAGGCTGAAAATAGTAATCTAACTAAAATTTACGAAATCTCACTAATCGCTGAAAGTTAAATCACTATTTTCAGCCTTAGCGGTTATATAAATTTTCATTATCTAACCAAAACCTTAAAAATAGCTTTTTTGATATTTTCTTTTTCTGAAACTTTTATTGCTGTCATATGTGCATCTTCTGGATAACATACTAGGAAATCACCTTTTCTAAGTTCAACATATCCATTATTTTGTCCATCAAGAGGTAGAAAGTCACTATCTTCCTCATATGTCTTTTGCTCTAGATTTTCTATAAAATTCAAATCTATTCTTTCACATCCATCTAGCATCAAGTGTACATCTATATATTTCTTATGAGCTTCCCAGAATCTTTCTTCTTTTTCACAAGTTTTATACTCAACGATATTTACAAAGATGTCATCACCATCTATTGTATGAGTCCCTTTTTCGTAATCTATCAATGAATTTTCTTTAGCATATTCAAAACACTTAAGCAAATCTTCATGTAATGTTGAATATGTCTTACTATGATTTATACTTCCAAATATCATAAGCACTATCTCCCTATATAATTTTAAATACATTCTACTTTCAGATTTTTTACATATAAAGTTCTTTATACATTCTTATAGAGTAACTAGATTATTTATATATCTAATCACTCTAATCTAGTCACTCTATAAGATAATTTCTTATTTAAATTCTATATTATTTTTCATAATAAACTGTAGTTTCAGCTTTTGGTAAATATACTTTTGCTTTAACTTTAGATTCTATTGCACTAAATACTGTTCCTACTACTACAGAAGTAGTTATTGTTATTAGAGAATAAGCCCAAGAAGTTACTTCTGGTACTCTGTATTTTAGATAAACAACTAAAATTGCTGATACTGCAAATCCAACATATGCTCCCATTTTAGTTGCTCTTTTACAAAACGCACCAAGTACAAATATTCCTGCTAAAACTCCTAAAACTAGACCCATAAAACTATTGAACCATTCATATGCTGACTTTATCTCTCCATTTGCTAAGATTATTGCAACAACTATAGAAAGTATACCTACTCCCAATGATATATATTGTGCTACCTTAGTTTGTCTTTCCATACTCATATCTTTTGTTATAATAGTTTGTATATCTAAAGTCCAACTTGTAGCAACTGAATTAAGCCCTGTTGATAAAGTTGATTGAGATGCTGCATATATTGCTGCAAGTAGTATTCCTGTTATACCTACTGGTAATTCATAGGCTATATATGATGCAAATACTTGGTCTTGTTGAACTGTTTGAGCTAAATCTGGATTTTGAGTATAGTATATAAATAAACAAGTTCCAATTAGATAAAATACTGTTGCTAGTCCCATTGATAAAACACCATTTCCATATGTCATTTTGTTAAGTTGTTTTATATCAGTTGTTGTAGTAAATCTTTGAACTATATCTTGACTTGATACATATGATGAAAAAGTATTAAGACCAGCTCCAACAAATATTATAAATGCACTTGTAGATAGTATATTTTTATCAAACATAACTTCATTTGTTGCTAAGAATTTATGACCACTTGTAAGAGTATCCATCACTGTTCCAAATCCACCATTTATACTTGATATTAGGTAGAATAGCGTACCTGTAACACCTACTATTAGTACCATACCTTGTATAAAGTCAGTCCATAAAACAGCTTTTAATCCACCTGTATATGAATAAATTATTGCTATTACACCCATAACTATTATTAACACATTTACAGGTATTCCTGTAAGACCTGCTAAAACTACTGATGGTAGATACATTATTATAGACATACGTCCTATTTGATATATTATAAACATTAAAGCTCCAATCACTCTAAGACCTTTACTTTCATATCTCATTTCTAAGTACTCATATGCAGTGTCTATTTCTAACCTACTATATAGTGGCAAGAAGAATTTTATTGTTAAAGGTATAGCTATAAACATACCTAATTGTGCAAACCATAAAATCCATGTTCCACCATAAGAATTACCTGCTAGTGATAAAAATGATATTGGGCTTAATAATGTAGCAAATATTGACACTGATGTAACCCACCATGGAATAGTTCCATCACCTTTGAAGAACTCTTTTCCTTTCATTTCCTTCTTTGAAAATAATAATCCTGCAAATAAAACTGCCAATAAGTAAACTACTAGTATTGCAAAATCTATCCAAGTAAATCCTACCATTTGACTAATCCTCCCATACTAAAAGTATTTTTAAAAATACTTTCTGTATATTTCTTTCGCTCTTGATTTCATTTCATCAGTTGCTTCTTTCATAGGTTGTCTACAATATCCAGCTTCAACGCCTTGTTCTTCAAGTAGTAATTTAATTGTTTGATATAGACCATTTCCTAATATATCTGTTATTAAATCATTTGTCACATGTTGCACTTCAAGTGCTTCTGATACTTTTTCATTCTTAGTTAGTTCAAATATTTGTCTAGCTCTGACACCGTTTACATTGAATGTAGAACCAATTGCTCCATCTACACCTAAAACTGTAGCTGGTAACATCATTTCATCGAAACCTGCAAATATTAATTTATTTGGGAATGTTTTTCTCATTCTTTCTAATAAGTAGAAATCTGCTGCTGTAAACTTAACACCTATTATTTTTTCATTTTCAAATAATTCTCCAAATTGATCTAAACTCATATCAACACCAGTTAAAAATGGTATAGAGTATATTATTAATCTATTATCTACAGAATTTATTATTGTATTGTAATAATGTTTTATTTCTTCAAAATCGAATTTATAGTAAAAAGGTGTAACAGCACTTATAGCATCATATCCTAAATCAGTTGTAAATTTAGCAAGTTCTACAGCTTCTTTTAAATTAACTGAACCAACTTGAGCTATTAACTTTATTTCTTCTTTCACTTCATCTTTAGCTATTTCAAATATTTTTTTCTTTTCATCAGTTGAAAGCATGAAGTTTTCTCCTGTACTTCCACCTACATAAAGACCATCTATTTTACAAACATCTATATTATGTCTAATTATTTGTCTTAACCCTTTTTCGTTTATATTTCCTTCCTTATCAAATGAAACTAATAATGCTGAATAAATTCCTTTCATATCTGTTGTTCTCATATCTTTACCTCCAATTTTAATTTTCAAATATAGTTAAATATAATAAATTTTTAATTTATAAATTAATTTTTAATTAATTTCGATTGCTTTAACAAATTTTTCTGTTATCAATTGTGGTCTTGTTATTGCCGAACCTACAACTGATGAATGAACTCCAAGTTCAAAGACTTTTTTTAAATCTTGAGGAGTATTTACCTTTCCTTCTGCTATTACAGGTATTTTTAAATCTTTAACCAGTCTTTCCATCAGTACAAAATCTGGACCATCTAAAGTTTCTGTATATGGAGTATACCCAGATAATGTAGTTGAAACGCAGTCCACACCGTATTCTTGTGCCTTAACAGCTTCATCATAATTTGAAATATCAGCCATTACTAAAACATTATTTTCTTTTATATAATTTATAATTTCTTTCAAATCTTCGTTGTTTGGTCTAACTCTATTAGTAGCATCCAGTGCTATCATTTCACATCCTGTTGTTAAAAGCTCATCTACTTCTTTTTTAGTTGGTGTTATATATATATCTGAATCTTCGTAATTTCTCTTTATAATACCTATGACAGGAAGTTCAGTAACTTTTTTTATTTCAATAATATCATCAACTCCTTGAGCTCTAATTCCAACTGCTCCACCTTCCTGAGCCGCTTTAGCCATTCTACCCATTATAAAAGAACTATGAAGAGGTTCATTTTCTAAAGCTTGGCATGATACTATTAGTCTTCCCTTTACCTTATCTAGCATTTTTTTGATTACCTCATTTCTGAAATTTATTTTCTTAATTTATGTATTAATAATAACATGAAAACTTTTTCTTTGCAATATTTTTTCATATTTTTTTATCAATTCTATTTTTTTATAGATTTATTCCAATTATTTCCTTATATTTCATAGTTTTAAGAAAATTTATTTCATTTTTTTGGTTTTTATTTTCATTCCTATATAGATACAAATGATTTCAATAAAAAAACCCATGTATACAATACATAGGTTTCCCAATATTATTCTAAATCCATAATAATTTTTCTACCACAACATGGACAAAACTCAGATTCTGAATCTATCTCACTTTCACAATAACCACAAACTATAAAATCATCACAATCATTATCTAATTCAAATTTTCTACCACATTCAGAGCAATATTTGTCATTTATATTTCCAACATAGCCACATTCACAAGTTACATTGCTTTCTGCAATTTCCATATCATTGATTTCCATATTTTTTTCATAAATTATCTTATCAAGTTCTAATAACTCATCACAGAATTTATCAAAACACTCATCATCAATAGAATTTTCTCTAATTTTTTGATAAGTCAACATTCCCATTACTAAAAAGAGCTTACTCTTCTTTTCTTGAATATCATCAATTTCGCTATTTATCTTTGATTTTTCTTTATATAATTCAATCTTAAATTTTCCATTGCCAAATCTTTTTTTAACCTTAGAAAATTTATCATCCACTGTCTTTTTATTATTTTCTTCCACAGAAGTTTCCTCCAATCATATTTAATCAGCTGAGTTTAGTTTATATCCTATTAAAGATATCACAAAACTGTATATAAATGAAATTATAATAGTCGAGAACACTTTAAATTGCATAACTAGAGTTGTTCCATAACTAGTTGTATTAAAGAAATTAATATTACTATCAAGTATAAATGTGCTAAACAAAGCTAACATACCCATTAAAAATGCATAATATATACTAAATATTATTACAGGTTTAATACTATATGTTTCATATTTAAATCTTAACTTATATCCATTTAATAAAATTATTAATGCAGACAAAGCCCCCATTGCATAAAACATTAATTTAGTATCTCCAAATAAAGATGATGAACCTAAGCTAAACATTGACAATGTTGAATTTATTATTGTTACTGAAATTCCATTTGCAAAAGCCCACATATAGCTCGCAATTTGTGGCAATATAGCAAATAAATCAATGCCACTTGAATATCCACTCATATTCAATTCATTTAAATAACTACTATCAGATATAGTTAATACAAAAAGTATTGCTAACACTAAAGCATATCCTAATATGAATATTTTAATAGCATTTGAAAAAAGGGACATATACATATTTTCTTTTTCATAGCTTTTTCTATAATTAGTTATATATGTACATATAAATCCTAATACAAATCCATTTAGTAGTGCACTAAAAAATTCGTAACTATACTCTAAAGCATATCCATATTCTAGCATACTATGTGAGCTAGTTTTAACATTAGTAAAAGTACATAAAATAGCTAAAATTAATCCATATAAAATTCCAACTCCAAGAGAATTGGCTAGTGTAGTTTTTGAATCCTTACATCTTTTTCTCATAAAAATTAAATTTGATATAATTAATCCTAAAACAGGAATTATAAGTAATATTAACAAGCCTATATTTGCACTTATAAATCCAGAACCCATCATAGTAGACATAGATACGCTAATTTGTCCTAGATTAAGAGCTAAAATTATATGTGCTGGATTTATCATATAACTTATATCATTAAATTGAATAGTAATTATAGCCTTAAATATTAATGAAATAACAAGCAATATGAATATAGTTGAAAAGGTCGTTAAAAATATTCCTCTTGTATTTGCGTGATATGAGTGTTCTTTTATTTTAGATTTTAAGTCAAGTTTTGTTTCGCTTGACTTTAATGATACTATTTCATAAAGTTCATTTCCACAAAATTTACAGTAATTATCTTTAGGATTATTTTCTTTGTTGCAACTAGAGCAAATTTTATCTTCTTTAGTTTCGAGTGTAAGGTTATTATTTTTTATTTTTCTAGTTGGCTTACCTGTTTTTTTAGAATAGTTGCTATATGAATAATTCATGTTATCTATTTTTTTTTCATCCATTTTTTCCCTCCAAATTTTACCATTGTCAATTATCAAATATAACTATATCATATAAAACTTAATTATACCTTAATTGGATATATTTATCTATTTTGTTTGTTTATTGTTGTTATTTTTTCACAAGTGTTGGTATTTCAATAATTTATTAAGTTTAGTTTTGTTGTTTATGTTTTATTATGCTT
>NZ_JAGWCU010000051.1:0-17965 GCF_020657755.1 Clostridioides sp. ZZV15-6388
GATTTAAATTTAGGAAATCCTACATTTTCTTTAAAGAATTTTTTATATGCGTTTTCTAAATCTTTTAAGGTGTTTTGTAGTGAAAATTTGTCAGGTTCTTTAAGCCACTCTAATTCTTTTTTTAAATTGGTCAAATCAGAACTGCACTGTTTATAAGTAAAAGTTTCTTTATGGTTTTCATAAACTTCTATTCTTTTAGCAAGATACTTATTATATACAAATCTACAACATCCAAAAGTTTTGTTAATTAACTCTTGCTGTTTTTTATTTGGATACATTCTAAACTTATAAGCTTTTTCCACTACTACCACCTCACTTTACTTGTTTTTTCTGATTATTAATATATTTTCTTATCTGCTCCTCTGTATTTTCTGATACAGTAGCAACGAAATAACTAGGATTCCAAAGATGTCCTCCACATAATTTCTTTTTCAACTGTTCTCCATGTTTTTTCATTAACAACCTTGCCGATACACCTTTTAATGCTTTTATCATATTTGGTATATAGTGTTGTGGTGAACAATTTATTAGTAAATGTATTTGGTCTTTATCAACATTACATTCTAATATTTGAAATTTATTATCTTCAGCTATTTTGTTTAATATATTAATTAAATCTTCTTCAATTTCATTTGTTAATACTGGATGTCTATATTTTACACACCATACTATATGGTATTGTACTAAATATACATATCCTCTACCATGAGTCACTTCCATTTTTCATCACCCATCATAATATTAACATATGTAATTATTTAAAACAAGTATTTTAAAGGTTTTTATATTTATTGTTAGATAACATATGCAAGGACCGTAAGTCTTAACTTTTATCATTTTTGAGGTTGTCGTTCACATAAGTTCGCTACTACCTATGTAGTTCTCTTATGAACTTCTTACACTTTCATGCAAGCACAGACTATATCTTATCCTTCGGCATTATCCGTTAAGGTCTACCCACTTCCACTACCGATAGCTTGTAGTGTACTTCCCTCAAGAGGAATAGTCGTTGAAGTTTCTCCTATTCGGAGCTTACCTGCTGATTGCCCATTTTAAAGTACTTAGGGTTTAACCCTATACCATCTAACCAATTTTTTCTACTTTCGTAACTTTCACACTTAGGTTTATTTCATCCTTATGTTTTAGTTTGGTTAGCTTTAGGGATTTCCAGCAATTCAAGTAGTATTGGATAGGTTCTATCCTATCTCTACATATAAGTTTCCCTATATGCTGACTATTTTATCTACTAACTCATGACTAAAGTCGCAAGTGTGCGTAGCTATTTTTTAATCAATTAATATTACTTTATATTCATCTTTATAAAAATCTATTATATCCTCAAACATCTTAGAAGAAGCTGTATTTCCATGTAAAAAAAGCAATGGCGTACCATCTCCAATTTCATTATAGTAGCACTGTTTGTTATTATAGTTAAAATATGCCATATATTTCCCCCTTTAATATTTCTATAAATATATATTTACAACTTACATTTAAAATAACTATTGTCATAAACACTTAAAAATAGTATAGCTTAGAGTATAGCTAAAATCAATAATACCTTTAGTTGATTTGTTATTTACTTAATTTATTGTAATTTAACTTCTGTAAAGTTTCTTTTTTGTACGAAAATGTTCTTTCCATTTGCAACAATCATTCAAGTGAAGTATAACATGTCGAGTAGGAGGCATAAGCAAAATGCCAGCAATATCTTTATTCCCCCAAAAGTCCAGCAACCAAATAGAATCTCCATGCTTTGTTACTCCACCAGTTACCAAAATCCTTTCTAAATCAATTGGAGAAACCTTTCGCTTCATATCTTCAGATTTCAACTTCTTAACAACCTCTCTTGTGTTTTTTGCAACTTCATTTCGATAGCAAAGCAATTCATCAATATTGATACTTTTACTTAAATTCATAATTTCATTATCAGAGAGAGTATTTCCTGTATCTGTAATGAAAACATTCAATCTCTCTTTCCATTGTTCATTAAAAATTTGTTCTTTTTGGGCAACCAGTACATTTACTGTTAAATCTTCAATCCTTGCAATATGCCACAAAACCCACGCAATAGTTTCGTCCTTACTTGTTGGCATAATAGCATATTCATTTCTGTTTAAGTCATAAATAAGCTTGTCCACTTCATTTTTTTCTGTATTTGATATTTCTGAGAGATGTAATTTTGAATGAATTTCCAAAAATAGTGCTTTCGCCTGTTCTATTTTTTCTTCTTTACGTATGATTTTATTTAATTCTTTGTGTACTTCACTTAACCCATTTCCAAAATATTTCATAATAATACCTCTTAATCAAATTCTTTTTTCTATTACACTGAATTATCGTATATCTCTTTTCACCTTAACCATTTTTTTCTTTATAGGTATCTCCTTATATTTTTTTAATATTAAATCTCCCTTGTGATTTAATATATCTATATATGAACATAAATCTTTAACTTCGATTACACCTATATCATCATTAGTAATACCTTTTATATTGCTAAATGCTCCAACTATATCTAAGACCCTTATTTTCTTCTTTTTACCAGCATTTAAATATAATCTAACAACTTCATTTTCTAGATTTAGTTTTATACATTTACTTTTGTGTGGATTTTTATCCATTTTTTTTCTTTTCGATACTTCTTTCAAAATTTCTTTTGAATATTCTTCAAATAAAACTTTACCCTGTATAATACTACTTTGTTCTATATTAGTTAACTCATTTATTTTATATCCTACATATGTTTCTATATTCTCTATATATTTTTCATCCTTTTCATCTACTATAGTAATAGCTTTTCCACTATTTCCTTTTCTCCCAGTCCTACCTATTCTATGTATATAGTTTTCCTTATCTTGTGGTACATCATAATTTATCACTAAAGAAATATCATCAATATGTATTCCTCTAGATGCTACATCACTACTAACTAATACATTAAACTTTATATTTTTAAAATCCTTAATCACAAATATTCTTTTTTCTTGGGATAAATCTGCATGTAACTCTCTTACCAAAAAACCTTCCTTACTCATTTTGTTATATAATTTAGATACTTTTTCTTTAGTATTACAAAATATTATTACACTTCTTGGATTTTCACTGTATATTAATTCTTTTAAAACTATATACTTATTTCTTTCCTTTGACTTGATTATTTTGTCATCTATTTGTCTTAATCCTTCATTAGTATTACTTTCATTTCCTTCTACATTTATAATACTATAATCTGGCATATATTTTTCACATATATATTTTATCTCTTCACCTATCGTAGCTGAAAAAAGACCTAACGTTCTCTCTTTAGGTATATTGGTTAATATTGTTTCCATTTGTTCAAGAAAACCTTTGTTAAACATTTTATCAGCTTCATCTATTATTAAATACTTCATTTTTTCTAAATTAATAGTCCCTCTATTTATATGGTCAATTATTCTACCTGGAGTAGCTACAACGATATGAACCCTTTGTTTTAACTCAGCTATTTGTTCTTTTATAGATTGTCTACCAAATATAGCACTACATCTCACCTTCTTTAACCTTCCTATATTTGATATTTCATCTTTTACCTGTAGTGCTAATTCTCTCGTTGGTACTACTATAAGTGCTTGAATATTATTATACTCTATATCAATATTTTCACATATAGGTATTGCAAAACTTGCTGTTTTCCCACTTCCTGTTTTTGATTTTACTGCTATATTTTTATTATTTAACAATTCTGGAATAACCTCTATTTGTACCTTAGAAGGCACATTATATTCTAAATTTTTTAATGACTTAAGTATCTTTTTATCTAATTTAAAACTTTCGAATGTATATTTCATATGTTACCACCTTACTATATTTATTTTCATCTTATCAATTATATTTTTCTCCATTCTATTATTATAATGTAAGATGTCAATATTTTTATAGTTTTTATTATCCTACATATATAGATTTTCGCAACAAAAAATTATAAACTAGTCCTTAAATCAAAATAAAATCTTACAAAAAAATACCCCTTATTAACATTGATAAATCAATATTTTCAAGGGGTATTTTTTTAGATAATTTAATCGACTTAAATAGACTGAATTAGTATACTTTTTAGGTTTAATTTATATTTCTAGACATTGTTTCAATTTATATCTAAGATTAAAAGATATTAATCAATACCTAAATTACCATAATCTCACATACCTATATCTTTATTCAAAATACCTTCTGTTATTAATCGTGCTATATAGTCATAACCTGCTTCATTGGCTTTATTACAATCATCCATATTATCACAGAAAAAACTTTCAATTTGTATTGCAACTGGATTGGTGTTTCTCAATATATATAAATTTTCTCTTTTTTTAGCTCCTCTATTTTCAAATAGTTCCCCAAGTTTATTAGATACTCTTTTAGCATATTCTAATCCTTCATTACCATAATAAAGTACTTCTGCACCAAAGCTTTTTCCATCACTTTTATTTAAATGTAGCTCTACTAGTAAATCATATTTGCCACTATTTATTTTTGGAACTCTATAAAAAAACTCTTCCTTTTCTGCTACAAAATGTCTTTCTGGACAAATTATTACATCTACTGCATTACCTTGACTTATAAGCATCTCTGCTAGCATAGGAGCTAATTTTTTATTATAACTATACTCATCAACTATTGCATTTACACCTGTACTTTTTCCACCTTTTAGTATACTATGACCTACTGTTATGCATATTTTCATTTACTTTTTGTCACCTTCTTTTAAAGCTAAAATTTATATAATAGTAATATGATTTTAAAGTTATTACTAGTAATAATATATTAATTGAAGATGGCAAAAGTTCTCATAACTTATCATTTTTTTAACATATTTGTCTTATTTTAGCGTAAATCTAGATGCTTAATTTTATTTATTACAGATATATTGTAAGCTAAAAGTTCCTCAAGAATCACAAATTTCTTATCTCTAACTTTGCTAACACTTTTATTCTTAAACTATATAATTGTCATTATAATATTAGAATAAATTGTTTGGTAAGAGGTGATTATTAAGGATTTATAATCGATTTATAAGTCATAAATACTTAATAATTGATTTTTTATAATTGATACCGTTTTAACATAATTATCACCTTATATCTAATCTATAATAATATTTGTATACATTAAACTATATAGTTACTTTAGTAATTTTAAATTTTATGTACAACTAATTAATAGTATAATAGAAGTGATGTATTTATAAATAATTCGCCATTATTCAGTTCATTTATTGATACATGTTCAGTTTTTATATTTATACTTTTTACATCTTCATAAACTATTCCAACAGGTGAACAAATAGAGCAAGAGAAACCAAAAGTTTTAGTTACTTTTTTAATTTTGTTAGTACTAATATTAATTTGATTTTTGTAATTTTTTATATTTTCATTAGCCATTTTTATATTACTTCTATAGTCCTTATCTTCTTGAGTGTCATCAATATTATCTGATTTATTTACTGCTTTAAATCTACTATGATTTCTACAACTATAATCCATTTCAAACTCTACACTTCCAACAATTATTAAATTACATAGTTTTAAATTTTTTTCTTTATTTATAGGATTTTTTATAAGTTTTACATCGAGTATTTTGCTATTTGTATCCACTTTTAATATATCTTTTAGATTTTTAGGTGCTTTTAAAGTATTACTTATATTTAATTGTTTAAATACAGCTTTTTTAATACTTGTATAAACACGATTACTTTCTATTGATATTTTCATTGGAAATTTTTCCATGTCATACTTATAATAATAATATATATTAGCGTGGTTTTCTATAACCCTGCATGCTGAATTTGCTAATACTATATTTTTAAAAGATATTATTTTTTTACAATTTCCATTTATCTTACCTATGTAAAAACCTTGTTGTGGATTTAATTCACCTTTTTTGATACCATTAACTTCTACAGTATTATTTATAAACTTTATGTATTTAGAAATATAATCTTTAAAAAATATATTCCCAGTTTTGCGATTACTTATATTTGTAACAACAATAGTATATGTTAAAATATCAAATACAGATGCATATTCTTTATCAACATATTTTTCTACCTTTAAAATATTTCCACTCATATCATTTGAAATAATATTACTAAAAGTAGTTTTTGTTATTATAGGGCTTCTAGATAATAACTTATAACTAAAATTTTCCCCATATTCATTGATACCTCTCATTGCACCCACCTTTCTATAATTTAAACATTATCTTATTTTAAAATTATTGTCATAACTTATAATTGTAGTTACACTTATAAATAAATTATTTTCATCTAAAATAGATGATGTTATATCTTGTATAATATACTTTAAATTAATTTTATCGTTATTTTTTATTCCTCTAGGCATTTGTATAAATGTACTAAAAGGTATTTTTAATTCAAGTATATTTTTCTTTGTAGAATTCCTATTTCTTTTTGCATTACTTATATTTTCTAACCTTATATTAGTATTTATATCACCAACTACAATTAACTTTTTACCCGTCATCTGCTCATCCTCTAATGACATACATTCTATTGTATCAATCAATTTTATATCGTGTATATTCATGCCACAAACAGATGTGTCTAATAAACTTACTCCAGATTTTTTAGAAACTAGCTTAAAATTTTTATATGTATTAAATTGAGAAAAGTAAAATGTATTTTCTAGACTTTCACATTCTTCCAGATTATATATAACCTTATCTTTTTCATACATGATTTCATCAATCTCCCTATATCTATATATTAATACTATTCATTATAACTATTTCAAATTACTATTTTTAATTTTGTATCAAAGAAATATCGCTATTCATAAGGTATGATATATTTTTAATAGATATCATACTTTTTATTTAAAATAAAAATATAATTTTAAAATTATAAATTAAGTATATCTATTGACTTTTTATTTATAATTGATTATAATCTTTATAGACCGACGGTCAGTCTTCAAAAGTGAGGTGTTCTAAAAATGCAAGATTTAAATAAAATGAATAGTTGTTTTAATAAGAATTTTAATCTAATAGTACTTGGTCAAATTATCTCTATACTTGGTTCATCGTTGTTAAGATTTGGACTTTCCACTTATATTTTAGATACGACAGGACGTGCAGACATATTTGCAGCTTTATATGCAATATCAAACATACCTCTTTTATTTTCTCCAATTGGTGGTGCAATAGCGGATAGATTTAATCGTAAAAATTTAATGGTCATCTTTGATTTTATGAGTTCGATTATTATTTTTACGTTTATTTGTCTTCTTTCCTCTTTAAACAATTCAATTATATTAATTGGGGTTATTATGGTACTATTGTCAATTATTAGTTCTATGTATCAACCTACTGTGCAGGCAAGCATACCTTTAATAGTAAATGAAAAAGATTTAGAACAAGCAAATGGAATTGTAAATGGAATTGGCTCTCTTTCAAGTATGTTTGCTCCTGTTCTTGGAGGTTTGTTGTATGGTCTTATTGGAATTAAGATGCTTCTTATTACAAGTTGTATTGCATTTTTTCTATCCGCAGTAATGGAAATGTTTATTCATATACCTTTTAATAAAAGAGAAGTTAATGGAAGCATAGTATCAACAATAGTCAGTGATATGAAAGAAGGATTTTCTTATGTTATAAAACAATCTCATATTAGTAAAGCCATGATTCTAGCAGCTTCTTTAAATTTATTTTTGACTCCATTCTTACTTGTAGGAATACAATATATTTTACGTATAACAATGCATAGTAGTAATAATATGTATGGCATAGGGATAGGAATTATTGAATTTAGTAGTGTTTTAGGTGCACTTTCAATAGGTATGTTTGCTAAAAAAATGAAAATGAATACATTATATCGCTGGTTAATGTTAATTAGTATTTTGATGATACCAATGGCCATTTCTGTTTCACCTTCAATGCTTAAACTAGGATACTATCCATCTTTTATATTACTATTTATTTGTATTATACCTATAGCCATGTCTATGACAATTATTACTATATTCGTTTTAACTATTGTTCAAAAACAAACTCCTAATGAATTATTGGGGAAAGTAATGGCTACTATTACAGCTGTATCACAGTGTGTTGCTCCAGTTGGTCAAATTATGCATGGAAAATTATTTGAAGTTTTCAGTTCTAGAGTTTATATACCTATAGTATGTATGTTCATAATTATGCTATCAATTTCAATCCTTGCTAAATATCTGTATAAGAATGAATCAAAGGCATAAAATATAAAATAATTAAAAAGGATTTAATTCTTTTATAAAAAGCCTATAGTAAAAGGGCATATTTAAAGTTTCAAATTTATTTATTAATATTGAGATAATAAAAATGCGAAATCAAGTAATTAAAGTAAAATAAACATACTATTTATAATTATTTTTAAATATACAAACTGATTGGAAAATATACTTTAATCATCTACAAAACGGTAAAAAGCAACAGATAAATAAAGTATGACACCTTATTATTATCTGTTGCTTTATTCATTAGAACTATCTTTATTAAATATACAATTATACTTCTATGTCTTCGACTTTTGAGATAAGCCATAAGTACGAAAGTCCAGCTAATACTGCTGCTACTATCCAGACAATAATAAAAGGAATATATGTGTGAATCATAGTTGTTACAATGTTAGCAGTGCATGAGGCAAGAATAACAGAGGCTATAATCGTTGTTTGAATGGAATATTTTCGAAATCCAATGCTAGCAGAAATTACACCTATAAATAAAGAGAATACAGCACACAAAATTGTTTCAATGATAATCTTAAAAAACAATCCAGGAGTAAAATTATCAGAAATCATAGGAAAAATAGCTTCTGTCATCGTAAATATAAGTAGAGAAATAATCGTTCCAATCAACATAAAACTCAAACATAATGTAGCTATTAATACAATCTTTGAGTTCAATAAAGTCTTTCGATTTATTGGATAAGTAAAAATTAAAATTGCATTTTTTCCAGAATATTCTTTTATAACAAATGTGGAAAACAATACAGATGATAAAATGGCATAAGCTACCATTTGTAAAACGTTAGTGATTACCCAAATATTATGGTAATTAGAAAACTCAGCAGAATCTGTGTCTCCTCCTAAATAAGCAATCATAGCAAATGTATATAAAAATCCTAATACACATAAAGTAATAATACCCATGGCATTAAGATAAGGGCGAATTTTATTTTTTTTTAGTTCTAATTTTATAAGTTTATACACAGTTGTTTCCTCCATTCATTATTTCAAAAAAATACTCTTCCAAACCATTGGGAAATTCTTGTTTTACTGTAGACATAGGAATTTCTTTTAAAATACTCCCATTCGAAATAATACCTATTGTATCAGCTATATACTCTATTTCACTTAATATATGACTTGAAATAATAAGTGTCATATCATATTCTTTTGCAAGTGTTTTGAATAAATCACGCATTTGTTTTATTCCCATAGGGTCAAGACCATTGATAGGTTCATCAAGTAAAAGAATATCTGGATTATGTATGATTGCACGAGCAATCCCCAACCTTTGCTTCATACCCAAAGAGAACTTACATACCTGTAGCTTTCCAGTATTTTCGAGTCCTACTTTTTGCAAAACAGCATTTATATCTGCACCAGAAAAATTCATGTAAGCGTTATGTATCTTTAAATTTTCCTCCACTGATAAATGTTCATAAAAAATAGGAGTTTCTATAATACATCCAATTTTTCTTAAAATATTATTACGATTTTCTGATATATTCATATCAGAAATCATTATATTCCCAGCGGTTGGTTTTAATAAACCAGCTATCAATTTTAGTACTGTAGTTTTTCCAGCTCCATTTGCACCCAAAAATCCATAAATACTTCCTTTCTCTACATTTATGTTACAATGTTTGATAACCTCTTGATTATCAAATACTTTTACCAAATCTTGAACTTTAATGATTGTATTCATTTTCTTTAATATTTTCCTTTCTCTATGAATCAGTCTTTGTTTTTAGTGTTATTAAGCTTTTCAAATCTGATTCTTTCATAAAATAATATCACTTCAATTAGACAACATGATGTCTTATTCAAGAATACTATCTTTCATTCAAAAAGTCAATATATTGTCTAAAGTAAAATTTATATTTATTAAAAGGTACAATGGGTAGGGTATATGTTGGAATAGTTCAGATATTTAATATTACTTGGGCAAGGTTTTCAATATTAAAAATGATATAAAAATAGTGACTATCTTAATTTTAATAATTAAGATAGTCACTATTTTGTATAGTCTAATTAAATATTATTTTATATGTGAGTTTAATAGAATTTATTTTCATTAAATCTATTGTTCTGGTTTATAAATAACTTTCTTATTATTATCATATATTACCAAAGAATTTGACTTTACAATTTCATTTTCATATTTAACATCTTTTCCAGAAAAATTAGCTACTACTTTTAAATCCTCTCCATATTTAGTCATTTGAACTAATCTATCATCAGAAATAAACTCAAAGTCTGTCATTTCTCTTTTAATAGCCTTTTTATTAAACTCTGACCATACTTTATCATGAGAAATTATTTCACCTTTATGTTTTTCCCATTCAGTTCTATCTATATAATACATAGGTGGTGTATTATATAATACTTCTTTCATCATTCTACTTCCAACTTCATCCTTAATTTTAAAAGTTCCCCATAACCATTGATGAGAAGATACAACAGAATCATTATAAACTAATCTAAATAAAGGTAAAGAATAAGTTGGGTCTATAAATATTTTTTTGTATTTTTCTTTTACAGGTATCTGTTTTGAAAAGACTTCTGGTACTCCTCCTGTTGGAGAATAGTATCTACCAACATAATATTCACTTTCTTTGTTCTTGCTCATATCTTTATCTACCCAAGCAAACGCTGGTGTCTCAAGCCCATGTGCAAATGCTATAGTACTACTTGCAAAGTCATTTCCTCCTTCTGAACCTATAACCATATTAGCATTATCTCTTATATACGACATTCTTTCGAGTCTGGCTTTTAAATCTTGTGACTGTGTTGTTATATGATTTGGAGAATAATCATCAAAAATTTCTCCTGTAGCATCACAGTCTATAAACCAAGAATTAAATTTATACCCTTCATCCAATATACTTTTTACTCTCTCTTTTACACTTTGTAAAGACAATGTAGGATTTAGTTGTCTTCCTTCTCCTTGAAATCCAGATTCTTTTTCACCTTTTTTATTTTCTATAGTAGCATTTTCATATAGTGACTTATCTTTAAAGGCTGCTGTACTCCATTTTTCTTCCCCTGGCTTGTGTATAGAATGGTATGAATCATATGGTCCTACAAGATAACCTAAATCATTAGCTCTTTTGACTATCTCTGGTGATACATAACCATCTTCCATATCATCAAACCCTATCCAAGCATTATCAATACCAGATTTATTCATATCATTAATTACATCAATTGTATTATATCTTGCCCATGTATCAATTTTATTCACACTATCCCCTAGCTTTGACTTTAATAGCTTCTTGTTAAACTCTATAAGTTCTACTCTATTTAATTTAGATATTCCTTTATCTAATACTTTTTTTATTTCTTTATCATTACTATCAAAAACCTTACTATTATAAAAAGTATTTAGTTGCATAACTTGATTAAACGCTTGAACTATTTGATTTTTTTGATATTTATCTATATAATCTTGATTTCTTATCTGGTTAAGTACAGTTATAAATTCACTATTATCAGTTTTTTTACTTAAGAGTTCTTTCATCCAATTAATTAAATCATCTGATAAATTTTTCTTTAATTTGTCCCATTTAATATCACTTACTGTTATTATAGATTTGTCTGCAAAATAAATCTGTGGAGCTCCATAAAGCTTTTCAATATTTTTATTGTCCTTAGATTTTTCTTCTAATGTTTTAAACTCACCTTTATCAACTATATAATTTTTATATGTTTTGGCTACATCTGTAATATTTTTGTCAGTCAAATATATCTTAAATCCATACTCTTTATTTTTATTTATACTTGGATATTCATGTGTAAATGTAAAATTAATTTTATCTTTAGAATTAAATTTAATCTCATTATTAAACTCATTTTCAATAATATAAAGCACAGAATACTTTGTCTTATTTACTGCAAAAAACTGCATTGAAAAGGATTCTATGACATTGTAAGCTGATTCATTTAAATGCTCTTTCCAGTACTTATCATTACTTGGTATAAACTTGCCTTCATAAAGTGGTAACACATAACTTTCGCCTTCAATTCTTGGCCAATTAAAACTAGCTTCTTTTTCTGAATTAGATTTAATGTCTACATCTAAATAGCTTTTCTCCTTTTTTATATTTATGTCTATGTTTTCATCAGGATATGTCCATGATGTCTCTGTCTTCGTCTTTTTAAAATTTGACACTTTCCTTTCTTTTAATGGTTCAGATATCTTTTCCTTTAAACCATTAGATTCTACTGATACCTCAAAAGTTTCTGGTTTTACTTCAAAATTAAAATCCAGATTTTTGACATTATACATAGATGATGTGTCATTAATCACCTCACTACTACTACATCCAGTGATAATAGTTGCAATAATTATACAACTTGTAAATACCGAGAATATTTTTTTCATAAAAGCCACCTCCTCGATAAATATATCATCCTTATGTTACGTCAAGGTTACATTTTACTTTGAATTTCACTATCTATTAATTGAAGATTATATTGTTGAATTAATTCCATTAGACGTTTTGCATATATGTTATTTCCACTTTCATCTTTTGCAGTGCTATAACCTGCTTTTTCTAATGCTTTAGCTTGATAGATATATGTTTTTGCATCAAATACACCATTGGCTTTATATCTTTTATTTGTAGCTAAAAATTTTGCATGGTCTTTTATAGATTCACTTTTAGCATCATATATTCTAAATTTATCATCTATAATTGTATCTAAATGTTCTTTTGTTTCTAAAGTAACTGATTTTCCTTTCCAATAGGCATCGGCCTTTATACCAAATAAGTTATTATACTCTTTTGCTAAACTTGATTTACCCCAACTAGATTCAATTATTGCTTGTGCAATAGTTATAGATGGCAGTATTTTATAATTTTTATAGTTTTGTATAGCGGATGTTTCAATCTCATTAATAAATTTCATGTATTGTGTGTCAGATTTTAATCTTTCTGGCTTTATGCCATAATCTTTAAGGTCCTCTATATAATCATTAACCAATCTTTTTTGTTTATTATTAAATTTTAACTCATTTAAAACATTACTTAACTTTTCTACTTTATTATTTTTAGAAAAATCTTTAACAAATAAATCTGATACTTCTTTTATTTGTGAATCATTAACTTTTTCTAACTTATTTTTATTTAATACAGCAATAATAGAAGCTACATACTTCCAATTAACTTGTGCATTATTTTCACTTGCTAAATCAGCATATTCTATATACTTACTAACATCTATATCATCCTTATTTATCTCTTTAATTGAATATTCTTTTACTAATACCCCTATTCCAACTACTATTATTAGTATTGCTACAATGAACTTCTTATTCTTCATAAATTATTTCCTCCCTTATATTCTCTACAGAATACAATATACCCTACTTTTGTTACATATTCTTTACGAAATTATGAAGATTTTATGAAGATTTATGTAATATATTTAATTTAAAGCACGATTATTGTTATAATATATAGGTTTGCATTAAATAAAAAATAGTTAAAATAAATTTTAAATTAGATAAATTTATTTTAACTATTTATACAATAAAACATTATTTTAATTTATTTCTATCAATCTCTATAGATTTTTCTAATATATACTCTTTTCCATATACAATAATTCTTATTGGTTTTCCCTTTAAATTTTCTATCTTAATCAAATTACTATATACATCAACATTGATATTATTATCTCTATAATTTATATTAAAAGAATAATTCTTCCATTCTTGAGGCAACCTAGGCTCAAAAGATAGAGTTTCATTCCATGTTCTCATACCTGCAAATCCATGTACAATGGAAAGCCATGAGCCAGACATTGAGGTTATATGAAGACCATCATTAGTATCATTATTATAATTATCTAAATCAAGTCTAGCTGTTCTTGAGTATAATTCATAAGCTTTTTTTAGGTTATCTACTTCAGAAGCAATAATAGAATAAACACTAGAAGATAAAGAAGATTCATGTACAGTATATCTCTCATAAAAATCAAAGTTTCTCTTTTTCTCTTCTTTAGTAAACCTATTTCCAAAATAATAAATTCCTTGTAACACATCCGCTTGTTTTATAAAGCAAGACCTAAGAATCTTATCCCAAGACCATTTTTGATTAAGAGGAAGATTCTCTTTTGGCAAATCTTTTACCTCTATAAATTCCTTATCTAAAAAATTATCATTCTGAACTATTATTTGTAATTCTTCATCATATGGCAAATACATTTTCTTTGATATTATTTTCCAGTCCTCAATTTCCTCTCTACTTATATTATTTCTTTCAATACATTCGCTGTACTCTTTTTCTAACTTTAAGACATTTTCTATAGCATATTCCAAACACCACTTGGCTATATAATTAGTATACCAATTATTATTAATATTGTTTTCGTATTCATTTGGGCCTGTAACTCCATGCATCATATACAAACCTTTTCTTGTAGATAAATGTACTCTGCTAGCCCAAAATCTAGCTACTTCTATTATTACATCTATACCCTTTTCTTTTATATATTCAAAATCACCTGTATAATTTGTATAATTATATATTGCATATACTATACTTCCATTGCGATGAATCTCTTCAAATGTTATCTCCCATTCATTATGACATTCTACTCCATCAAAAGTAACCATTGGGTATAAGGCTCCCTTAAGTCCAAGTTTTTTTGCATTATCTTTTGCTTGATTTAGCTGATTGTATCTATATACTAAAAGATTTCTTGCTACACTCTTATCTGCCACACCTAAATACACTGGAATACAAAATGCTTCTGTATCCCAATAAGTAGCACCTCCATATTTTTCACCAGTAAATCCTTTTGGTCCTATATTTAATCTTGAATCTTCTCCATAATAAGTCGAGAATAGTTGAAATAGATTATATCTTATACCTTGTTGACTACTCTTATCCCCTTCTATCTTTATATCTGCACTTTCCCATCTTTTATTCCACAATTTTGTATGTTTATTTAAGATATCTTCGTAATCTTTAGATATTTCTATATTTAAAATATCTTCACATCTCTTTAATAGCTCATTTTCACCATAATCTCTAGTAGAAGTTATTGTTACATATTTTTCTATTCCAATAGTTTCATTTTCTAAAATATCCATTGTTATTGAATTTTCACAGTAATTATCAGTACTTAAATAAGATATACCATCTACTTTACCTCTTGTTTTAATATGCATCATTGCACCTACTGTAAATATTGGTGTATTAAATGTATTTTCTTTTGTACGTGAAAGTATCTTTCCTCTATATTCTGAGGAACTTGAAGAAACTGCATTCCAAAATTCTTCTTCATAATTTGAATCTTCATTTTTTATATTTGAATCTAAGTATGGAATAAATTTTATTTTAGCGCTAGAATTTAAAGCTTTTATATCATACTTTATTACAGCTAATTCCTTAACTGATATGCTTAAAAATCTTGTTATATTAGCTTCAAATTTTTTGCCATTAGTATTCACAGTAAATTTGCGCTTTAAAATACCATTTTTCATGTCTAATTCTCTATAAAAATTTTCAACATTACATTTTGCAAGGTCTAACTCTATCCCATCTATGAAAATTCTTATCCCTATATAATTAACTGAGTTAGGAATTTTACCAAAGTATTCTGGATATCCGTTTTTCCACCATCCAACACGAGTTTTATCTGGAAACCATACTCCAGCTATATAAGAACCTCTATGGCTATCTCCGCTATATCTTTCCTCATAGTTTCCTCTCATACCCATATAACCATTGCCTATACTCATTATAGACTCTGCTAATCTATTTTCTTTAATTTCAATCTTGTCTTGTATAATTTTCCACTCATTTATATTATCAAACAAACATTTCATATAACGCTCCTAACTATATACTTATTATACTCACTTAATATATACTTAAAATTTAACTGACTTGTTGAATTTACAAGTAAATTTGCTTTTTTTAGATTTTTATAATCTCCAACTCCAACAGAAAACATATTGGCTGAGTTTATAGCATCAATACCTGCACTTGCATCTTCTATACCTATACAATTTTTAGGATTTACACCAAGCCCCTTTGCTGACATGAGAAATATATCTGGATATGGTTTGTTGTTCTTACATTTTGATGCATCTGCTATGAAATCAAATTGGTCACTTATGCCTAGGTGTTTTAACACATTTATAGCATTCTTACTTGCAGAAGACAATCCTATCTTTATATTATTAGATTTTATATCATCAAGTAAATTTTTTATACCTGGTAAAATATTATTTGAAGTTATCTTGTTTATTAAAGATACATAATAGTTATTTTTGTCTTCAGCCATTTTCATTTTTTCTTCTTCCGAAAATGAATCTTTTTTATATCCATATTCTAGTATTTTATTTAATGATTCCATTCTACTTATACCCTTTAAAGACTCATTAAATTCCTTATCTATATCTATACCAATCTCATCAGCTAGTTTTTTCCAAGCTAAATAATGATAGTCTGCTGTATCTGTAATCACTCCATCTAAATCAAATATAAATGCTTCAAGCATTCCTATACCCCTTTCTCTATAAGGATTTTTTAGACTAATAATTAATTTATTTTGCGTCTATATCTCATATTTTAGATATTCTTTTATATTTTAAATATTCTTTATATAACTATTCAATCTAATTCACTCTTTAATTCAAAACCTACATCTATTTCACTCTCTTGCACACCATATTTTTTTATCACTCTAGAAAAATTTGACCACATCTTTCCAGAAAAAGCATTTAAATAATTTATATTGCAAATAAATTTCCCCTCTTCAATTTCTTTCTTATATAGTCGTGGTCCTACTATATATACAGGAAACATAGCCCATGCTTTTTCCCCTCTGTATTTTTTTATAACTTTTGTATAATTTTCATTCTTCATAATACATACTAAAAATACACATACAAACGGATTTTCTTCAACATCTATACCAAAAGAAAAAGATATATCTGTCCCAAACTCTTTTTCTATTTTACACAAATCCTCTTTAACCTGTTTTTCAAGTTTTCGTGAAGCTTCATTACAAAATTTTTCAATCTCACTGGATGGAATTGGAATCCAAAGTGGCATATCTGATATATAATCTATACTTTTATCATCAAATGGTAACTCTCTTCGCTTCATTTCAGCTATAGCAGACATATAATTTTTATCAGATATAAAAAAAGTTGCAATTTTATTATTATCCATATATATCTTAACTGGACATTCCTGTTTCTTGTTATTTATTGAAATTCTAGTAATATTATGATATGAATACTCTTTTTCACTCCCTATACATTTACGAACTTTAATATTATATAAATCAAAAATAATATACTTTCTTGTATATTTGAGAATTGAAGTTAATCCATATATTGTAAGTGTAATAGTAATTACTAATATGTAATACTGTTTAATATATACACAAAATACACTTAATACGATCCCAATTGATAAAAATATCAAACCTAAAATTAAATTTACAATACTAGACTTTACTGTAACTATATATTCTTTATAGTCATTCATGTTTTCCCTTCCCTCTACTTATTCAGTAATTCTCCTTTTTATTAAATTACAAAATAATTAAAAACTTCAATATTTATTTTCATCTAAATAAAAACTTTTCTTAACAAGTTTTATTACAAATCACCTGTATATAAAATTATACTGAATTCATTTATTATAATTAAAAATACTTTATTTAAATAATATAAAAAG
>NZ_JAGWCU010000052.1:0-16421 GCF_020657755.1 Clostridioides sp. ZZV15-6388
AATGGTAATCATAAGGGTTAGGAACTAGCCTAATAGCTTGGAGATACTGATAACAATAGTTATCTTGACCAAGAAGCCACCACTTCAAACATTACCGTAGGTAGTTAAGTGGATGGTAGTTCACATAGCAGTATTATTAATGAAGATAATTGTTTTAATTTTTTATAAAAGTTATTCTGTAAAAATCTAAAAAATTATGTTTATCTGTTGTTTTTAAATAAAAAGTAACGAGTAATAGTGGAAAGTGTAGTCGTAGAGATAAATAATATCAATATATAAAATGTATAAAGTGTGATTATAGATGTAAATAATAAAAATATAGGATAAGTAATCTGCCAAATACTTGTTTATATTGTATAACTTATGATATTATGATATTAGTAAAAATTTGTAATCCTGACTTGACAGAATTCAAGTAAGAGATATAATTTTAAAGGCATAGTAATGTAAAATTTACTAAAAAATAAGAAATTTATTTTAATATGGAGGAACAAAAAATGGTATCAGCAGGTGATTTTAGAAAAGGTGTTACATTTGAAAAAGATGGACAACCATGTTTAGTAGTTGATTTTCAACACGTTAAGCCAGGTAAAGGAGCTGCTTTCGTTAGAACTAAATACAGAAACTTAAAAACAGGAGCTATAAGAGAAGAAACTTTTAATCCAAGTGAAAAATTCCCTAAAGCTGTAATAGATACAAGACAAATGCAATATCTATACAATGATGGTGAGTTATATTATTTTATGGACCAAGAAAATTTTGAACAAATACCATTAAACTATGAACAAGTTGAAGAAGCAATTAAATTCTTAAAAGAAAATGAAGTTGCGACAATAAGATTTTATCAAGGACAACCATTCCAAGTGGAAGCTCCAAACTTTGCAGAGCTAGAAGTTGTAGATACAGAGCCAGGAATAAAGGGTGATACAGCAAGTAATGTAACTAAAGCAGCTACAGTTGAAACTGGTGCAGTTGTTCAAGTTCCATTATTTATAAATACTGGAGATAAAGTAAAGATAGATACTAGAACAGGTGAATATTTATCAAGAGTATAAAAATTTATGTATATAAAAGCTTATATGTCTTAATAATATAAGATATATGAGCTTTTAGTTTATATATTAAAAAGAAAGCGAGGGGTGTTACATGAAACATTTATATGAAGAAGTTGCATACTTAAAAGGTTTAGCAGAAGGTTTAGAAATAAGCACTGAGAGTAAAGAAGGGAAAATGATACATAAAATAGTTGATGCATTAGAAGTATTTGCAGAAGCTATTGTAACATTGGATGAAGAACAAGAAGAACTTCAAGATTTTGTTGAATCTATAGACGAAGATTTAGCAGATTTAGAAGAAGATATTGCTGACATGGAAGAGGATCTTTACGAAGAAGATGAAGAAGATGATGACGATGAGGACTTCAGCTATATAGAAATGGAATGCCCAAATTGTGGAGAATTAGTAGAAATAGACGAAGATTTGTTATATGATGATGAAGTAGATGTTGTTTGTCCTGATTGTAAGGCTGTAATATTATCATCAGAAGATGATTATGAAGATGATGATGATTGTACATGTGGTGGTTGTTCAAATTGTGATGATAGAGAATAAAAATTCATAAGAAATAAAACTGCCTATGATGCCTATGAGATATTTTGTTTCATAGGTAGTTTTATTTTTATGAGGACAAGTATTTTGGATTTTGGTTTTGCAATAGTTGCACAAAAATAGTACACTAGAATTTATAGAATAGGATTTTGGAGGGATGTAACAATGAAGATAAGTAAAAAATTACTAGATAATATACAAAGATTTGAAGATGTTATAAATTATAAATTTAAAAATAAAGAATATATACTAGAAGCTCTTACACATAGTTCATATTCTAATGAAAATAAGAGATATAATTTTAATGAAAGATTAGAATTTTTAGGAGATTCAGTTTTAGGAATAGTGATAAGTGATTATTTATTTAATGAAGAATCTAATCTGCCCGAAGGGGAATTGACTAAACTTAGAGCAAACATAGTTTGTGAAGATTCATTAAGTGAAGTTGCAAATGATATAAATTTAGGGATTCATATGCTATTGGGTAGAGGTGAAGAAGCTACTGGAGGTAGACATAGAACTTCAATATTAGCAGATGCATTTGAGGCTGTAATAGCAGCAATATATCTTGATGGAGGATTTGAAAGTGCAAGACAATTTATATTACACCATATGGAAAATATAATTTACGATTCAAGAAAGGGAAATATATTTAGAGACTATAAAACACATCTTCAAGAAGTATTACAAGGAAATGGAGAAAATAATATTTGGTATAGGCTTATAGAAGAAAAGGGACCAGACCATAATAAAAGGTTTGTTATGGAAGTTGGAATTAATGAAGATGTTTTGGGTATAGGAGAAGGTAAAAGCAAAAAAGAAGCAGAACAATTGGCTGCTAAAGTAGCTCTAAAGAAAAAATTATGGGAAAAATAAATATAATATGTAAAAATATAAAAAGAAATATTTAGATTAGAAGGATGTTGTAGATGAAAAAGAGAATTATACCTATATTTGTTCCTCACAAAGGATGTCCTCATGATTGTATATTTTGTAATCAAAAAAAAATAACAGGTGTGAGTACTGATGTTACTAGTGAAGATGCAAGAAATATAATTGAAGAATGTCTAAAGACTATAGATAAGGATGCTGATGTAGAAATAGCATTTTTTGGTGGAAGTTTTACTGCTATAGATGTAGATATACAAAAAAGTTTATTATCTGTTGCCAAAGAGTATGTAGAAAAAGGTTTTATAAAAGATATTAGAATGTCCACAAGGCCAGATTGTATTAGTGAAGAAATATTAGAAATGTTAAAAGAATATAAGACAAGTATAATAGAGCTTGGAGTACAATCCTTAGATGAAAAAGTATTATTAGATAGTATTAGAGGTCATCAGTCAGAAGTTGTATACAAGAGTTCAAAGTTGATAAAAAATAGTGGAATTAAACTTGGCTTACAAATGATGGTTGGACTTCCAGCTGATACAGAAGAAAAATGTATATTTACAGCCAAAAAATTTGTAGAGCTTAAACCAGATTGTGTAAGAATTTATCCAACTTTAGTGGTAAAAGAGACTGGTCTGGAAAAATTGATGGAGCAAAATGAATATAAGCCATTTACACTTGACGAGAGTATAAGAATAGTAAAAAAAGTACTTGTATTATTTTATGTAAACAACATAAATGTAATAAGAGTTGGGCTTCAAGCTACTGATGATATACAAATGGGAAAAGCTGTCTTAGCAGGTCCATATCACCCTGCTTTTAGAGAATTGGTAGAAGCTGAGATCATAAAAGATTATTTAGAATTTCTTATTTCACAAAATAAAAATATAAAGAACATGTTGGTGAAGTCTAATAAAAAGAATATTTCTAAAATAATAGGAAATAAAAAAACAAATATTAAATATATGAAAGAAAATTTTGGTGTGATTTTAAAAACACAAGAATCAGATTTAGATATAAATCAATTAGAAATTGTGTTAGATGGGAAAAGTTTAATTATTGCTAATATGAGAGACATCCATAGAAAATTGTATGACATTTATAACCTTTAGTTTTAACGATGAAGGGAGAGAAACGATTTGTATTTAAAGAGACTAGAGTTAAAGGGATTTAAATCCTTTCCAGTAAAGACAGATATTATTTTTAAAGAAGGAATAACAGCGATAGTAGGACCAAATGGAAGTGGAAAAAGTAACATATCTGATGCCGTAAGATGGGTATTAGGAGAACAAAGTATCAAGAGTCTTAGAGGAGATAAACTTGAAGATGTAATATTTGCAGGTACAGATACAAAAAAACCCATGAATTACTGTGAAGTAGCTCTTACTATTGATAATTCTGAGAATCAATTAGAATTAGACTTTACAGAAGTGACTATAAGAAGGAGAGCTTATAGAAATGGAGAAAGTGAATTTTTTCTAAATAATAAGAGTTGCAGATTAAAGGATATAAAAGAAGTCTTTTTAGATACTGGTATTGGAAAAGATGGTTATTCAATCATAGAGCAAGGAAAAGTAGATGAAATATTGAGTAATAATCCTTTAAGTAGAAGAAAAGTTTTTGATGAAGCTTGTGGTATATCAAAATATAGATATAAAAAACAGGAAGCAGAAAGAAATTTAAGTAATACAAAAGAAAATTTAGAAAGAATAGATGATATATATATAGAAATTGAAAATCAATTAAAACCTCTTTTTAATCAACAAACAAAAGCAAAAAAGTATTTAGAAATAAGTGAAAAATTAAAAATACTAGAAGTGAATAATTTTATAAGAGAAATTGAAGGAATAGAAAAAGAACTGAGTGAAGTTGATGAGCATAGTAAAGTTCTTGAAAAAGAGCTTAAAGAAAAAGAAGAGCAAAAAAATGTTGTAGAGAAAAAACAAGAAGATGTTGATAAGGAGATAGAGGTACTACAAGATGTAATTGAAAAGTCTGTGGATTATATAAACTCAATTAAAGGTGTTATATCAAAAAAAGAGTCACAGATAAATTTAATTAAAGAAAGAATAAAAAACTTTACAAATGAAATTCATAGAAAAAATTCTGAAATAAACAATATAAAAGAAAAGCTAAATGAAAATAAGGTATACATAAAAGAATTAGAAAGTAATAAGTCTTCAAATAGTGAAGAGTTATCGATATTACAAGAGAATATAAAAAAGTTAGAATCTAGTAAAGAAAATCAAAGGATGAAGTTGGAATCTTTAAATAATGATATAGAATTATTTAAAGAAAATATAATAGATATATTAAATAAGAAACAAGAATTTAGTAATAAGTTATCTGCTTTAAATGCAAATAAAGAAAATATGAATATTAGAGATGAGAACATAAACTCAGAAATATCAGAATTAAACCAAAATGTCCAAACAAAATCTTCTGAATTAGATAGTATAAATAAAGAATTTAATATGAAAAAAGAAAATTTAAATAATGTGAATAACAGAAATAAAAAATTAACTGCTGATTTACAATATTCTATTAATGAAGTCAATAAGGTAGAAGATGAAATACAGAAAAGTAAATACAATCTAAATGGATATAACTCAAAGTTAAATGTTTATATAGATATGGAAAATCATTATGAGGGATTTAATAGAGGTGTAAAAGAAGTATTAAAAAATAAGGATTTAAAAGGTATTCATGGAGCACTAGGACAGATTATAAATGTTCCTGAAAAATATGAGAAATCTGTAGAAGCAGCACTTGGTGCTTATATGCAAAATATAATAACTGATGATGAGTTTAGTGCTAAATCTGCAATAAACTATTTGAAGAAGAATAATTTAGGAAGAGTAACGTTTCTGCCATTAAATATAATTAAATCAAATAAAATAAGTTTAGGTAATTTAAAAGCAAATACTAAATTTATAGGAATAGCAAGTGATTTAATTACGTTTGATGAAAAATATAGAAATATAATTGAAAATATACTTGGAAGAACTATATTTATAAACAATATAGATGAAGGGATAAAATTTGCAAAAGAAACTGGTCATAGATTTAAAATAGTAACTTTAGATGGTGAAATCTTAAATCCAGGAGGTTCTTTAACTGGAGGTAGTTTAAAAACTAACGGAAATATATTATCAAGAAAAAGATTCATTAACGAGTATACAGAAAAAATAAATGATGTTAAGGTTGAGATTTCAGGTCTAGAACTTACAAAAGAATCCTTAGATAAAAGTATAAAAAATATAAAAAGTGAAATTGGCTTAGTTGAAAATGAAGTAAAAGATTTAGAAAAAAGTATTATAATAAAGAGTACAAGTATAGACAATATCGAATCTGAGATTGAATCTTTAAAATCTAGTATTGCTAGGCTAGGTAATGAGAAAAGTGATTTGGGTTCTAACTTAAATTATACACTCGAAAAAAGTGACATTGTTAAAAAAGACATGGAAGCATTAGAAAATACATATAATCAAAATAAAGAAAAAATTGATATATTAAGTGATGAAATAAAAAAATATAATGATTTGTATGATAAAGAAAAAGCTGAATTTGATGAATTAAACCTAACTTTAGTAAAGAAAACAGAAGCTTATAATAGCATAGTTAGAGATATAAAAAGAATATCTGGTGAAAATTGTGAGTTAGAAGAAAAAACTAAACAATTAGATGAATCATTAAATTATGAAGAACAAGAAATCGTTAAGTTACAAGATTCTATATCTATTGAAGAAAAAGAAAAAGAAAACTTAACTAAACAATTAGGAGACAGCAATAGAAATCTTGAAACTAGAAAAATAGCTAAAGATGACTTGAAAAATAATTTTGATGAAATTAGTAAAGAGTTAAAAATTATAGATAGACAACATATAGAACTTAAAGAGAGTTTATTTAAGGTTGGTGGAAGATTAGAAAGATTAAAAACTAGTCAAGACACATATATAAATAAGTTATTTGAACAATATGAAATGACTTTAGTACAGGCATTGGAAATCAAGGATGAAAATCTAGAGATAGATAGAAAATTCTTAGAAAATCTAAAGAGAGAAATAAGAAGTCTTGGGAATATAAATATAGATTCTATCAAAGAATATGAAGAAATAAAAGAAAGATATGATTTTTATAGTGAACAAAAACAAGATTTAGAAGAATCTATGGAGGAGATAGAAAAACTTATACATACATTAGAAGAAAATATGAAATCTGAATTTGAGATTAAATTTGAAGAAATAAGTAAAAACTTTAAGTATGTGTACAAAAAACTTTTTGGTGGTGGTTGTGGAGAATTAACTATCTTAGATAAAGAAAATTTATTAGAAAGTGATATCCTAATAACAGCTCAACCACCTGGTAAAAAGATGAAGAATTTAAATCTACTGTCTGGTGGAGAGAAAGCTTTAACTGCAATAAGCATATTATTTGCAATATTAATTACAAAACCAACACCATTTTGTATATTAGATGAAATTGAGGCTCCACTTGATGACGCAAATATATTTAGATTTGGAGAATTTTTAAAAGATTTATCTAAAGAAACACAATTTATATCAGTAACTCATAGAAGAGGAACTATGGAAGCTGCTGATTATATCTATGGAGTTACAATGCAAGAAAAAGCTATTTCAAAAGTTATTAGTTTAAAACTAAAAGAAGCTCAAGATATAACTGATATTATATAACTTAGATTGACATAGGAGGAAAAATAGTGTTAAAAAAATTATTTGGTTTTGGCAAAGACAAGGATAAGGAATTAGAAAAAAAAGACGTTGACTCAGAAGAAGAAATAGAAAGTGGTGCTGACAATTTAGAAAACATAGAAGAAACAATTTTTTCAGGGTTTGAGGAAGAAGTTATAGATAAAGTAGAAGATATTCCAGAAAAAACTGAAGAAGAAGTTGTTGATGAAAGTACTGAAGAAAATAGAGAGATAGAAGATAAGATAGATATTAATGAACAAAAGGTAGAAGAGATAATAAATAATGATTCTCTAGATAGTGAAATAGAAGAATTAAACAATGATAATAATGATGAAGAAACTGAACATGAAGATTATGAAAATAAAGAAGAGAAATATGAAGAAAAGAAAGTTAATTTGTTTGAAAGATTAAAACAAGGATTAACAAAGGCAAAACAAGGAATAACTGATAGAATAGATGAGGTTTTAAAATCATATACAAAAATAGATGAAGAATTGCTTGAGGATTTAGAGGAAATTTTAATAACAGCAGATGTTGGTGTAAATACAACTATGGACATAATTGAGAAACTAAGAGATAAGATAAAGCAAAAGGGAATTACTGAACCAATAAAGGTAAGAGAAGAACTTAAATCTATAGTTGAAGATATCCTTACAAATGAAAACTCTACATTAGACATAGAACCAGCTCCATGTATAATTCTAATGGTAGGTGTAAATGGAGTGGGTAAAACTACTACGATAGGAAAATTGGCAAATAGATATAAAAAAGATGGAAAAAAAGTTTTATTAGCGGCAGCAGATACATTTAGAGCAGCAGCAACAGAGCAATTAGAAATATGGGCAAATAGAACTAATGTAGATATAATAAAGCATCAAGAAGGAGCAGACCCAGGAGCAGTAGTGTTTGATGCTATAAAGGCAGCAAAAGCTAGAAAGGCAGATTTATTAATATGTGACACAGCTGGGAGATTACACAACAAAGCTAATCTTATGAATGAACTTGGAAAAGTATTTAAAATAGTAGATAGAGAATTTCCAGAAGCAAAGCGTGAGGTACTTCTTGTAGTAGATGCCACAACAGGTCAAAATGCAGTTGTTCAAGCTAAAACATTTAAAGAAGTTGCAGATATAACAGGTATAGTACTTACAAAACTTGATGGAACAGCAAAAGGTGGAGTAGTGCTTGCAGTAAAGTCGGAAGTAGATGTACCTGTAAAACTTATTGGAGTTGGAGAAAGAGTAGAAGACTTACAGGATTTTGATGCAAAATCATTTTCAGATGCATTATTTGGTAACTAGTATTCTTTTAAAAATAATGGTTGACAAGAGTGTTTATATGATATAAAATACAATAGTGTAAAGTAAATAACCTTTACAGTATACTGCTAGGAAGTGTAAGATATGAATATAGAAAAGATGGTCGAAATTGGATTGTTATTTGAACAGTATAAAGAATTACTAACTGATAAGCAAAAAGAGATAGTAGCTCTATACTATGAAGAGGATTACTCTTTAGGTGAAATCAGTGAGAATTTAAGTGTATCAAGACAAGGTGTATATGATACATTGAAACGTTCAGAAAAGATACTAAGAGATTATGAAAAAAAGCTACATTTAGTATCTAAGCTTCAAGAACAGGAAAAAAATATTAAATTTATAAGAAATAAAATTATTGACATTAAAGAAGATTTATTGCACAATAGAGATTGTGCTAATTTAATCCCTAAGCTAGAAAATATAGAAGATGTATGTAGGGAGATGATAAAATGATATTTGAAGGATTGTCTGATAAACTACAAGGGGCATTTAGTAAGTTAAAGTCAAAAGGAAAGCTTACAGAAGCAGATGTAAAAAATGCTATGAGAGAAGTTAAACTTGCTCTTCTTGAAGCAGATGTTAACTTTAAGGTAGTTAAAGATTTTATAAAAAAAGTTCAAGAGAGATGTGTTGGACAAGAGGTTATGCAAAGTTTGACACCAGCTCAACATGTAATAAAAATTGTAAATGAAGAACTTACAAGTTTAATGGGGGATGTACAAAGTAAAGTAATGATTTCCTCAAAACCTCCTACGATTTTAATGATGGTTGGATTGCAAGGTGCAGGTAAAACTACAACAGCAGGAAAACTTGGAGGATATTTTAAAAAGCAAGGTAAGAAGCCTCTATTGGTAGCTTGTGATATTTATAGACCAGCAGCTATAAAGCAACTTCAAGTTGTTGGTGAAAAATTGGATATACCTGTATTCAATATGGGAGATAAAGAAAGTCCAGTAAATATTGCCAAGGCAGGTTTAAGTCATGCAATTAAAAATGCTAACGATTTGGTTATTATAGATACTGCTGGTAGACTTCATATAGATGAAGTGCTTATGGATGAGTTAAAGTCAATTAAGTCAGAAGTTAAGCCACATGAAATACTTTTAGTTGTAGACTCTATGACAGGGCAAGATGCAGTGAATGTTGCAGAAAGCTTCAATGAAGCACTTGGTGTTGATGGAGTAGTATTAACTAAGTTAGATGGAGATACTAGAGGTGGAGCTGCACTTTCAATAAGAGCAGTAACACAAAAACCTATAAAGTTTATGGGTATGGGAGAGAAACTAGATGATATAGAACCTTTCCACCCAGACAGAATGGCATCAAGGATATTAGGTATGGGAGATGTATTAAGCCTAATAGAAAAAGCACAAGAAAGTATGGATTTAGAAAAAGCTAAGGAATTGGAACAAAAAATCAAAAAACAAGAACTAGATTTTGAAGATTTTTTACAACAAATGGAACAAATACAAAATATGGGACCTCTAGACAAGATACTTGGTATGATGCCTGGTATGGGAAATATAAAAGACCAACTTGGAGATGTAGATTTGAATGGTAAAGAAATGAATAGAACTAAAGCCATAATTCAATCAATGACTACATATGAGAGACGTAACCCAGGAATATTAAATGCTTCTAGGAAAAAAAGAATAGCTAGAGGTAGTGGAACTACTGTACAAGATGTAAATAGACTTATAAAACAACTTAATGAAATGAAAAAAATGATGAAGATGTTTGCTGGTTCACAAAAAAGTATGAAGAAAAGGGGCGGCTTAGGCGGTTTACCTTTTTTTAAATAAAATATAAAAAATAGTAAAAATTATTCGGAGGTGACTGTAATGGCAGTTAAAATAAGATTAAAAAGAATGGGAGCTAATAAAAAACCTTTCTACAGAATAGTAGTAGCTGATTCAAGAGCTCCAAGAGATGGAAAATTTATAGAAGAAATAGGATACTATAATCCAATTTCTGAACCTAAACAAGTAAGAATAAATGATGAAAAAGCTATAAAATGGTTAGCTACTGGTGCTCAACCAACAGAAGTAGTTAAAAAATTACTTGTAAAAAACGGAGTAATAGAAAAATTCGAAGCTTCTAAACAAGCAAAATAATTTTCTCTTAGCAACTAGTATAAGTAAATACTTATTGTTGAGGTTACTTTTAGGAGATGAAATATATGAAAGAGCTAGTTGTAGATATAGCTAAGGCTCTAGTTGATAATCCTGACTCAGTTGTTGTTGAGGAATTTAAAGACAATGACGGTATCGTCTTAAAGCTTACAGTTGCTCAGGATGACATGGGTAAGGTTATTGGGAAGCAGGGAAGAATAGCTAAAGCTATAAGAACTGTCGTAAGATCTGTTGCAAATAGAGAAAATATAAAAGTTTCTCTTGAGATAGTATAAAGAGGAGGATTAGGTATAGTGCCTAGTCCTTTTTGTATAACTGTGTACAGTTTTAAGAATTTATGATGATATGGTAACATAAGATTAAATTTTTTTAAGAAGGTGATAACATGAAAGAAAAATTAACCCATTTTAAGGTAGGGCAAATAGTAAACACACAAGGTCTAAAAGGTGAAGTAAGAGTTTATCCACTTACTGATGATATAGATAGATTTGATGAATTGAACGATTTTTATTTAGGAAAAGATTTAAATAACAAGTGGGCTGTAGAAAATGTAAGATATAAAGGCTCTATGGTTATAATGAAGATAAAAGGTATAGACACTATAGAAAAAGCAGAAAAGCTAAAAAATAAATTTATGTATGTGTCTAGAGAAGAGAGTAGAGAACTTGAAGAAGGTGAGTTTTTTATAGCAGATATGATTGGTATGGAAGTTTTAACTATAGAAGGAAAGTATGTAGGGGTATTGGAGGATGTACTTCAATATTCTGCAAATGATGTTTATGTAATAAAAGGTGAAGAAGATAAGGAATTTATGATACCAGCTATAAAAAAATTTGTACCTACTATAGATATAAATGAAAGAAAGATGATTATAGACCCTATTAAGGGTATGATAGATTAGGTGGTAATATGAGATTTCATATAATGACGCTTTTCCCAGAAATATTTAATTCATACATGAATGAAAGTATAATGAAAAGAGCAGTTGAAAAAGGTATAATTGACGTGCATATATATAACATAAGAGATTTTTCTAATAATAAACATAAAAAAGTAGATGATTATCCATTTGGAGGAGGAGCTGGTATGGTGATGACTCCTCAACCTATATATGACACATATAAGCATATAATAAAAACCCATAATATAAACAATCCAAGAGTAATTTATTTAACTCCCAAAGGTAAGGTATACAATCAATCTATAGTCAAGGAGATGTCTATTGAAGAAGATATAATACTTCTATGCGGTCACTATGAAGGAATAGATGAAAGAATTATTGATTTAATAGTAACTGATGAAATTTCAATTGGAGATTATGTACTAACCGGAGGAGAACTGCCTGCACTTATAATGATAGATTCTATATCAAGGTTAATTCCAGGAGTATTAAATCAGGACGAGTCATTTGAAGAGGAGTCATTTAAAGATAATCTATTGGAGTATCCTCATTACACAAGACCTAGAGAGTTTGAAGAGTTAAAGGTACCAGAAGTGCTTTTATCAGGAAATCATAAAAAGATAGATGAGTGGAGACGAGAAGAATCTATAAGGATAACTAAGGAAAGACGATTAGACTTATATAAAAAATCTCAAGAAAAATAAAAACATATACAATAAAAACTTAATATACATGTATACAATAAAGTGGCTATAAATGGAATTAAAAATATAAAAGTGCTTGTAATAACTATAGAAGTATAGTATAATATAAAATGTTGAAAATACGGGCGTTCCTCTGTTTACACTGGTCGGGTAGTTAAGAACGTCTATGATATCTAGGAGGAAGAAAGATGAATGAAATGCTAAGAGCAATTGAGCAAGAACAATTAAAAAATGAAGTTCCTAATTTTGGACCTGGGGACACAGTTAAAGTACACGTTAGAATTATAGAAGGAAAAAGAGAAAGAATACAAATATTCGAAGGTGTAGTATTAAAGAGACAAGGTGGAGGAGCAAGAGAGACTTTTACAGTTAGAAAAATGTCTTTCAATGTTGGTGTAGAAAGAACTTTCCCAGTTCACTCTCCAAAAATAGAAAAAATAGAAGTAACTAGAAAAGGTAAAGTAAGAAGAGCTAAACTAAACTACTTAAGAGGTAGAGTAGGTAAAGCTGCTAAGATAAAAGAAGCTAGAAATAGATAATTAAAAACTTTACTTATAAATGGGGGGCTGATTTATCAGTCCTCTTTCTATTTTAATTGAAATCATAACAAATAATTAAATTGTAAGCAGATATGATTATTTGTTGAAAATATACTATTTATTGATAGATTTAGGATTTTTAAAATTGAAAATAAAATCAATAAATATTGGATTATATTTTGAAATAATACTAAAAATAAGAAGATAATATTATGTAAAGTATGATGTTAAAAGGGTGACAATGTAAGGTCTTAAGTAGATATATTTTTAAGTAAAATTAGGTAATAATAACATACTATTTTAAAGGAGTGATATATGTGTCAAATGAATATGAAGAGTATCTTATGGATAATAATCTACATATAAACTGGTATCCAGGTCATATGAAGAAAACAAAAGAATTAGTAAAAAATAACTTAAAACTAATTGATGTAGTGGTTGAACTTTTAGATGCTAGAATCCCATTTAGTAGCAAAAATCCAGATATAGATATGCTTGTAGGAGATAAGCCTAGGGTAGTTGTATTAAATAAAAGCGATATGGCAGATAGAGATAAGTTAAATCAATGGATTGAGTACTATAAAAAGAATAACATAAAAGCTATACCAGTAGATACACTAAAAGGTGTAGGTATAAATAAGATAGTAGAAGAATGTAAGAATGTAACTAGAGAAAAAATGAGTTCTTTAAAAGATAAAGGAAGAAAAGAAAGAGCTATAAGAATAATGATAGTTGGTGTACCAAATGTAGGTAAATCATCTCTTATAAACAAATTAACAGGTAGAAAAAGTACTCAGACAGGAGATAAGCCAGGAGTAACTAAAGGTAAGCAATGGGTTAGATTAAAGGGAAATCTTGAACTTTTAGATACACCTGGAATACTTTGGCCAAAGTTTGAAGACCAAGAAGTTGCCTTAAACTTAGCATTTAGTAGAGCTATAAAAGATGAGATTTTAGATGTTGAGACTTTAGCTTTAAGACTTATAGAAAAACTTATGATAATAGAGCCAGAAAAGTTGAAAGCTAGATATAAATTAGACTCTTTAGGAGAAACTCCAATTGAAACAATGGATATGATTGGCCACAAAAGAGGATTCATAACAGGTGGGAAAGAGCTTGATTATACACGTATAGCTACTACTGTTTTAAATGAATTTAGAGATGGAAAAATAGGTAATATAACACTAGAAGTACCAGAGAGTGTTAAAAGATAGATTTTAAAGCTAGGTTAAAAAATTAATATTATTAAGTAAAAAAAAGCCTTTTTAAAAAGGTTTTTTTTACTTTTCTGAAATATAGACAAAAACTGTCACATAAAAGTATAAATTAGATTAGAAAACTTTCAAAAATATTAATTTAAGACAAATACACCTAATTTTTTGAAAATTAAAATCAGTATGATAATTTGCAATTTTGGCATATTGACTTGCTTGTTTCATATAATATATAATAAGCACAAATAAATACAATATATTAAAAATTTAATTTATTTAATTTTATTAATTTAATAATGAATTCTTATTGTTTTAGTTAATTTATTTATGCAAACGTGAACAATTGAGAAACTTTGTTAATTTAATAAGGTTAAAAAGGGGGATTTTATAATGGGTAAGACCAAAGATATGATAGTATTTGGATTTGCATTATTCGCAATGTTCTTTGGAGCAGGTAACTTAATATTTCCACCATATTTGGGAATAATTACAGGTCCAGAATGGTTAATTGCCTTCTTAGGATTTACATTTGCCGATGCTGGTTTGGCACTTCTGGCAGTAATGGCTACAGCTAAATTCGATGGAAACGTAGTAGAAATGTTTAAAAGATGTGGTATGAAATTAGGGATTCTTATAGGTTGTGTAGATATTTTATGTATAGGGCCATTCTTAGCTATACCAAGAACAGGTGCAACAACTTATGAAATGGGTATGATGCCTTTATTTGGAAGCTCAATTCCAGTGTTATTATTCTGTATAGTTTATTTTGCGATATCATATGTATTAACAATAAGACCATCTAAGGTCGTAGATATAGTTGGCCAATTTTTAACTCCAGCTCTTCTAATAGCTTTAGCATTCATAATTATAAAAGGTGTTGTATCTCCTCTTGGAGAGATAATAGATAAACCTATGATACCTAATGTATTTGCAGAAGGTATTGGTCAAGGTTACCAGACAATGGATGCATTTGCAGCAATAGCACTTGCATCAGTACTGATAGTATCCTTAAATGAAAAAGGATATACTAGTATTAGTGAAAAGTTAAAGATGATTGGTAAAGCAGGTGTTCTTGCTTGTGGTGGCTTAGCATTAGTTTATGGGGGATTATGTTTCCTTGGAGCAACTGTATCAACAATGTATGGAACAGATGCAGTACAATCACAAGTAATAGTAAATATAACACAAGGATTGCTTGGAAATGTTGGGAAAGCGATTTTAGCAATAGTTGTATCTCTAGCATGTTTAACTACATCTATAGGTCTTACATCTGCAACAGGGCAATATTTTTCTAGACTTACAAAAGGTAAGTTAAGTTATGAAAAAATAGTATTAGCCGTATCTGTATTTAGTGCAGTAGTAGCATCTTTTGGTGTTGGAACTATAATAAAGATAGCATCTCCTATACTAAGTATAGTTTATCCACCATCAATTGTTTTAATAATTTTAGCTTTCTTTAATGAAAAAATTAAGAATGATAATGTATACAAAGGAGCAGTATATATGTCACTGCTTGTAAGTATATTAACTGTTATATCTAGTTATGGAGTAAGCGTTCCAGTAGTAAATTCTTTACCTCTTCATTCATTAGGATTTAACTGGGTAATTCCAGTTGTAATAGCTGGAATAATTGGTAACTTTATACCATCAAAGAGTCAATCTAATACACTTGGAACAAATTAAATCTTATTTAATTGAAATATAGATATTTATAAATAAGGAGAGTTATCTATAATAAATGAAACTATTTATATAGATAACTCTTTTTATTTTTTGAGTATATACTAATTCCTTGTATTTAATATAGTAAAATTAGATAAAAGTATTAAAAAAAGATATGTTTATTTTTTAACAATATTGAGTCTTTATAAAAGATATTTAAAAGAATATTACAAGTTAATATATGTGTATTAGTTGACTTTTACAAAAATATTATATAAATAAAATTGTGACAATAATAAAATAATAAAATGAAATTTAAGGCATTTGAACGTATAAATAACTTATGTAAATTACTAAATTGTTTTCTAATTAGTTCATATTAAGATTATTCATTAAATTCTAAAAAATAAGTAGAATAACTTGAATACTAGCAACTGCAAAGTTTTAGTAAGTTGGAACTTATAATATAGTTTTTATGAAGAAAAATAAATCAATAAATCATAATAAAAAATTTTCAGAAAAAATGACTTGAAGGTACTCTAGTAAGTAAAAAGTTTATAAGTGTAGAATTGAAATTCAGTAAAATTAATAGTGAGTTTAGCAAAATAAATACAAAATACTACAAGAATTAACGTAAATAGAAGTTATGACAAAAGGAAAACGATTTTCTAGGTATCATAATTTTGAAAATTAAAAAAATTAAAAATCATATTGACTGCTTTTTTTTCAGATTATATAATAA
>NZ_JAGWCU010000053.1:0-15603 GCF_020657755.1 Clostridioides sp. ZZV15-6388
GTATTAGCTTTACACTTAGAAAATTGAGTTGATATACAATAAAAATACTAACATTAATTTAGTTTAAATATTTTAAGTGTATTATGTATGTTATATTTAATTAGTTTAAAAATTTAATGATAAGTACTAATTTTCATTAAATTTTATTGAAATAATTTAAATTATTTACTTATTTTAAATTATTAGCTAAAATTATATTAAATAAGTAAGGAGGTGAATAGATATAGACGAGATAGATTTAAAAATAATTAATTCTCTAAAAAAGAACAGTAGAGCCTCAACTTCTGAAATAAGTAGACAAGTTAATCTATCAATACCAGCAGTTTCAGAGCGTATAAAGAAAATTGAACAGTCAAATATAATTCAAAAGTATACTATTCAAATCAATCGAGAAAAAACAAAATATAAACTTTTAGCTTTCATATTTATCAATACAGATTTATCTAAAAGTATAGAAGAGTTTAAGAAGACTATATTGGAGTATGACACTGTATTAGAATGTCATCACATTTCAGGAGAATATGATTATTTAATAAAAGTATTAGCAGAGGATACAAATGAACTTGAAGAATTTATATCAATAACTTTGAAAAAAATCAGAGGAATCCAGAAAGCTAATACAACCATTGTTTTATCAACAATTAAAGAGGAAATTAATACAATCAAAGATATTTTTTAGATGAGCATAGACTTAAATGGTGATTATATTAATACCTACTTTATTACATATTTTTAGGAGGAAAATACAATATGAAAGTTTTAGTTTTTTTAGCAAAAGGTTTTGAAACTATGGAATTTAGCGTATTTGTAGATGTTATGGGATGGGCTAGAAATGATTATGATTACGATATAGATGTAGTAACTGGTGGATTTAAAAAGCAAGTTGTAAGCACATTTAATGTTCCAGTATTAGTTGACAAAACAATAGATGAAATATGTGTAGATGATTATGATGCTTTAGCTATTCCTGGAGGATTTGAAGAGTTTGGATTTTATGATGAAGCATATGATACATCTTTTTTAAACTTAATAAGAGAGTTTGATACAAAGGAAAAGATAATTGCTACTATTTGTGTAGCAGCTTTACCTGTTGGTAAAAGCGGTGTTTTAAAAAATCGTAAAGCTACTACATATCATTTAAAAGATGGTCAAAGACAAAAACAGTTAAGTGAATTTGATGTAAATGTAGTCAATGAGCCAATTGTTGTAGATAGAAATATTATAACTTCATATTGTCCAGAAACTGCACCACATGTAGCTTTTAAGCTTTTAGAAATGTTGACATCTAAGGAATATATGGAAGTTGTAAAATTAGCTATGGGATTTAAATTATAATAAATTAAAGTTTATTTAAGTAATCAGAACCCCAATCACACATAACATCTAAAATAGGAATAATGCTTTTTCCAAAATCGGATAATGAATATTCCACTTTTGGAGGTACAACAGGATAAACAACTCTTATAATAAAACCATCTGTTTCTAATTCACGTAATTGTTGAGTTAGCATTTTAGGAGTTGCTTTAGTAATTAATTTTCTAAGTTCATTAAATCTTAATGTGGTATCTTTAAGATGCCAAAGGATAAGTGTTTTATATTTACCACCAATCAATGCAAGTGTTGCTTCTATAGGACAACTGTAATTACTTGAACATTTTTTCATTTTTTTAGACCTCTCAATATATTTTGAAGTACCCTTTTTGGTACTATGTTACAAAAAAGTGCATTATTGTAATATATAATTATAGTGATAAGATTATAGCATAGGTTAAATAAATCATCAACTTAGCCTAATAAAATGATAGGGGGTAATCGTCAGCCTTAAAGATTAATTGTAATACAAGAAAAAGAGGGTCTTAATAAAGTTTCTAAGGCTACAAATATATATGATGCACCATTAGCAATTATCGTATGTGGAGATAAGGATAAAGTTTGGACAAGACCTTTTGATGGTAAACAACTTACAGATATTGATACAAGTATAATCACCGACCACATGATGTTACAAGCAACTGAACTTGGGTTAGCGAGTGTATGGGTATGTTATTTCAATCCAGATGTAATTAAAGAAGAATTTAATTTGTCAGATAATCTTGAGCCAGTAAACATATTACTAATAGGATATGAGGCTGGAACACCAGAAAGCCCAAATAGACATGATAAAACTCGTCTTCCTTTAAATGAAATTGTTTCTTATGAATCTCTTTAGATATAAAAGTAAGTTATCTATATGAGATGTATAATGAGTTATTTTTTTAAATAAAGTTTTAGAAAAAGTTAATGCTTATATAAAATTAATTTTAGTGAAGTATATATCTGATTGAACAATGATGTATACTTCACTATTTTAATTACTTAGAATACCTACTAATACTTTGAATATCCACTAAACTTAAATTTTCATTATATTAATAAAAATACATCGATATTAATTAAAATACATCAATTAAATCAATTTTCGAGTCTGGAAAACCACTTAAAATATAATCTTTTATATCGCTTAGGTGGTCATAAATTTGTTTTTCAGAAACTCCATCAGGGCCATATACAAAGTATAGAATATTTTTAGTTTCTTTTGTAATCTTTGTACGATTATCTGGTCCATTAAGAATACTAGATAGTATACCAAGGTTATCTGATAAAAATAAATCGTCTCTTGTTAGAGTTTGCTCTCTTTTTCCTATACCATAAAAATGTTCATTTTCATTTGCTAAATCTATTTTTAAAGGTGATTCTATTTTATCAAGGTCATGTCCTGCTGCTAGAAGAAGATTTTTTAATTCTGCTAAAAACATTACTTGAATAGGTAGACTTACATTTGGAATACCTTTTGATTTTAGTAAAAGGGATTCTAATTGAAGTAATACAGGATAAGTTTTCTTAAATTTTTTATAATACTTTATGTAGTTGGAAAGAGGTTCTGTTTTAATCTTTTCTTTACGATTGTATTCAGGATTTTGTGCAATAATATTTTTAATTTCAGAGTTTTTAAGAAGTAAAAAATTTTCTTCATTAGGTGTTGAATAGGTCATATTTACAATCATAACTCCAAATTTAATATTGTGATAAATTTCTTTTACTCTACTTGATATTTCTAACATAATTTAGACTCCTTTTTATTTTTTGTTTTATGGTATAATCTTAGCAAGTAAAAAGTGGATTTTGTAGTTCCATTTTTATAGTGATTTTATAGAACCACTTTTGGAGGTATTAAAATGTGGATTACAATTAATAGAAATAGTGACATATCATTATCAAGACAAATTTATAAAGCAAATATCAAGATTTATCCTGTACAGCAATATGCAATTGAGAATAAAGTAGAATATGACCATGAAGTTGTCCTAGGATATGCTCATCTTAGTTTTGATGAAATTGAACAGGGAGTAAGAATACTTAGTAAAATAATACATACAAATCAAGATGTATAGGGAATGTTTTTTACAATAGCTTATTTTTAGGTATGTATTTTACTTTAGTTTTTTTACAACTCACATATTCATTTATACTACATACTTCCAATTGTATTGTGTGGACAAATTACTTATTGTATTCTGAAATCATCAATTAAGGAAGGTAGATGAAATGGATGAATAAGATAATAGAAGTAATTAATTTGCAAAAAAGCTATGATGCTTTTAAAGCTGTGAAAGGGATTGATTTTTATGTAGAGGAAGGTAATTTGTTTGCATTACTGGGAGCTAATGGTGCTGGAAAATCTACAACAATTGATATTCTTTGTACATTATTGAATTATGATAGTGGAGAAGTGATTATAGATGGGCATAAGTTAGGTGTAGAGGATAATAAGATTAAAGAAAAAATTGGAGTAGTATTTCAAGAAAGTATACTAGACCCACTCTTGACAGTAAGAGAGAATCTTACAATTCGTGCAAAATTTTATATTAAGAATAAAGATAAAGTAAGACAAATTGTGCATGAATCTGCTTTATCTGTAGGAGCTATGGAATTTATAGATAGACCATATGGTAAATTGTCTGGAGGTCAAAAGCGTAGGGCTGATATAGCAAGAGCTCTTTTAAATACTCCTAAAATACTGTTTCTAGATGAGCCTACAACAGGGCTTGACCCGGAAGCTAGAAAATGTGTATGGGATACTATATTAAAATTACAAAAACAATATGGTTTTTCTATAGTTCTTACAACCCATTATATGGAGGAGGCTACAAAAGCTGATTATATTGTAATGCTTGATTATGGTGTTATAACAGCAAAAGGTTCACCTCATGAACTAAAATATAAATACAAAGCAAATAATTTAGATGATGTATTTTTGAATATAGTTAGAAATAGAGGTGAAAAAAATGTTTAATATAGCACAAAGAAATATAATGATTTTTTTAAGAAATAAAAGAGGCGTATTTTCATCTTTTTTAGGTGCAATAATTGTAATCGCTATATATATTATTTTTTTAGGAGAAAATTTGAAGGAAGGTTATCCAAATATTAAAGACATAGATATATTAATGAATAGTTGGGCAATGGCAGGAATTATTTCTGTTGTTTCTGTAACTACAACAATGGGTTCATTTGGAGTTACAGTATTAGATAAGGAATTAAAAAGAACCAAAGATTTTTATTGTTCGCCTGTTAAGACGAGAGAGCTGGTGGGAGGATATATTTTAAGTTCATATTTAATTGGTGTAATTATGAGTATATTTACATTTATACTTGCAGAGATATATATTGTATTAAGTGGGGGACAATTTTTACCTATGCTTTCTATTATAAAGGTCATTGGTGTAATATTATTAACAGTTTTATCATCTAGTGCAATGATATTTTTTATTGTAAATTTGTTAAATAGCATAGATACATTTGCAACTGCTTCTACGATTATAGGTACTCTTATTGGATTCTTGACAGGAATTTATATACCTATTGGAAGCTTACCTCAAGCAGTACAAACCATTATAAAGTTATTTCCAATTTCACATGGGACTGTATTACTTAGACAAATTATTACGGAGTCTCCATCAAAAGTAACATTTGTGGATTCAACAAATGTATTGACTGTATTTAATGAACATATGGGAGTAACATTTGGTGGTATTGGCAGTTTGCATGAAACTTCAATTCATATTATGTTTCTAGTTATTTCTGCAATAGTCTTTTATTTTGTTACTATACTTATGGTATCAAGAAAAGAAAGCTAGAAATTAATAGTAGGAAAATACAGTATAGTCTTTTTATAGAAATCAAAAGAAAGGATGTGTTAGAGTGAAAGTAGTAATTGAAACTCCATTAGATGGAGAAGAGGATGAAATTATCATAAGATGCAGAAATCTTGATGATGAAATGCTTAAATTGATTTTTAACATCAGGATGCAAAGAGAGTCTCTTATAGCATATAAAAATGAACAACTCTATCGTATCAATCCTTTAGATGTTTATTACTTCGAATCTGTAGATAATCATACTTATCTTTATTGTAAAAATGATGTTTATGAGTTTAAGAAGAAGCTTTATCAGATTGAGGAAATTTTTTTAAATAGTGATTTTCTTAGAATATCCAAGTCTGTAATATTAAATCTTACAAAAATAGACTCAATTGTACCAGCGTTTAATGGTAGATTTGAAGTAATACTAGATAATGGTGAAAAGACAATTATTTCACGCCAATATGTACCAATGTTGAAGAAAAAACTAAGGATATAAAGGAGTTGATTGAATATGAATTTAATAAATATACTAAAGAATGTAGTTCGTTATTTTTGTATGATAACTACAGGAGTTTTAATATCTGTTTTTACTTTTTGTCTATTATTTAGCCCTGATGAGACATTTAGTATAAGTATTTTCCAACAGATTTTATTAATTGCATTGGTAACATCTCTATCCACATTAATTTTTTATTCAAAACGAGAACTAGGTAGAAAAGAGTTACTAATTCGTCAAGTAATTCATATGATTTTTCTGTTTGTTTTTGTTATGTGGTTTTCATTTAAAAGTAATTGGATTGATAGTGGGCATATTTTTCAAGCTCTGTTTATAGCACTATCTATATTTATTATCTATCTTTGTATAACACTTGCTACTTGTAAAAGAGATAAGAAAGAATCTATTTTACTAAATAAAGGTCTGAAAGAATATAGGAAAAATAAAATTAGTAAATGATAGCGAAAGTAATTCAACAAATTGTAAATTTATTATTAATTAAGTTTTTATACAAGTCATTTATTTAAGATAGCAATTTATATTAAGAAGAAAATTCTTGTATGAGTTATAATACTTAAAAGGAGATGATGAGGTTGAAAACAAATACAGATGTGATTATGGAAATCATTGATTATATAGAAGAACATCTTACAGAAAATCTAAATCTAGATAAAATAGCTGATGTTGCTAGTTATTCAAAATATCATTTACACAGAATGTTTACAAATATTGTGGGATGTACTATACATCAATACATTAAAAGAAGGAGACTTACTGAAGCAGCTAGACAACTTGTATTTACAGATAAATACATTATAGATATAGCTCTTACAGTTGGATATGCTACACACCAGTCTTTCACATTAGCATTTAAAACTTTATATAAAGAATCTCCACAAATATATAGAAGTAAAGATGAATTTTATCCTATTCAACAAAGATTTGTTTTAAATTCAAATCATCAAATCCAAAATGTAGAGTGTATTTCTTATACAAGTATTAATTATGAACGAAGAAGAGATGAAATCAATTCTTATCTCAACTTTAATATTAATTGTGAGGTGAAAGTAGCATGAATTTAGTACCACATGTGATTGAACAGACAGGTCAAGGTGAAAGGTCTTATGATATATATTCAAAACTATTAAAAGATAGAATTATATTTATAGGGGAAGAAATTAATGATGCTATTGCAAGTTTGGTAGTGGCTCAATTACTATTCTTAGAATCAGAAGACCCAGATGCAGATATAACTATATATATAAATAGCCCAGGAGGGGTTGTAACATCAGGGTTTGCTATATACGATACTATGAACTATGTCAGATGTGATGTATCAACTATTTGTATTGGTATGGCTGCAAGTATGAGCGCCTTTTTACTTGCTGGAGGTACAAAAGGAAAAAGATATGCCCTACCTAACGCAGAGATTATGATACATCAACCTATGGGTGGTGTTAAAGGGCAAGCAACAGATGTAAAAATAGCAGTAGATAATATATTGAGAAAAAAGGAAAAATTAGATAGAATTCTTTCTGAGAATACTGGAAAATCAATAGAAGATATTAGAATAGATACAGATAGAGATAATTTTATGTCTGCACTGGAAGCTAAAGAATACGGATTAATTGATTGTATAATGGAGAAAAGAGAGTAGAGTACTCTTTTAAAAGCTTAATATATAGTATATAACTAATATTAAAATAATCATGTTTAAATAAACATGGTTATTTTTTGTTTAAAAAAGAAGTTTTTAAAATGGCAAGTAAATGAGTAATAAATAGTAATTTTACATACAATTTTAGATACTTTCTAGAGATATTAACCAATGTGGTTGTAATGATATGATAACTTATAGACCACACTGGTTAAGCTGAGTAGAAAATATTAATTTTTTCAATCAACTAATAATAAACCAAAGTGATTTTGAATTTCTCCCTTTTCTCGCAAAGTATTTATTTCAAGTCCATTTGACCTTACTGTAGCAAAAACATCAATACCACATGCTTCCATTGATGGAGCAGTCTTGTTAGGAAAACTACAAGTATCAGGATTACATTTGGCACACTTTGTACAAGGACCACTTCCAAAAGCAATTGCTTTATAGTATCCATCTAAAAAAAGTTCTCTTGCTATTTCAACAGCTAGAGGAGTAACAATACTCATTTTGTGACATCGAAATAAAATAGCTTTTCTGTAACAATCTATTATTGCTTGTGTCTGTTGATAAGTTGGAGTGCTGGGCGGACAACAATGACTATGACCATATGTATTACAACCAAACTGACACTTATAAATTGTCCATGCCGCTGTGACAATCGTTTTAGGGTCTATTGAAACTGCAATGTCAGCTCCACTAGATTTTAACATTTCAAAGTATTTTTTCATAATTTACCTCCTACCAAAAATAGTTTAATTTTTTATATTGTATGAATGATTAAATTTTACATATTCTTATACTTATGGTAACGCAAAAATACATATCAATCAAATCGAAGTATTTAAATTCTGAATTCAATAAAAATGAACTATAAATATACATGATAAATAAACTTACCTACTGATTTTTTGTCGTTAAAAATTTTCTAACTTTCAATAACAAAATAAGAGGAAATACCATATATTACTTATGTCTGTAATATATAAAAGACAAAGGAGTTGTACATTATGATTACAATAAGTTTGTGCATGATTGTTAAAAATGAGGAAGAAGTTATAGGTAGATGTTTAGAGTGTGTAAAGGATATAGTAGATGAAATTATAGTTGTAGATACTGGTTCTACAGATTCCACAAAAGAAATAGTTTCAAAATATACGGACATGGTGTACGATTTCGAATGGATAGATGATTTCTCTGCTGCGAGAAATTTTTCATTTTCTAAAGCTTCTAAAGACTATATAATGTGGCTTGATGCAGATGACATAATTTTAGAAGAGGATAGAAAAGAATTATCAAAAGTTAAGGAAAATTTAGATACTTCTATTGATATGGTCATGGCAAAATATAATGTATCATTTGATGAAAACGGAAAACCAACTTTATCATATTATAGAGAACGCTTATTTAAGAGAAGTTCTAATTATAAATGGGTTGACCCTATTCATGAAGTAATACCTCTTGTTGGAGAAATATTTTATTCTGACATCGCAATATCACATAAAAAACTTCACAGACAGGACCCTTTAAGAAATCTCAGAATTTTTGAAAAAATGATTTCAGAAGGTAGGATATTGGAGCCAAGACATCAGTTTTATTACTCAAGAGAATTGTATTACAATGCAAGGTATAAAGACGCTATAGAAGGTTTTACTAAGTTTTTAGACTCGTCAAAAGGGTGGATTGAGGACTGTATAAGTGCTTGCAGAGATTTAGCCACATGCTATTACTTAATTAATGATGAAAAAAGTGCCTTATATTCTTTATTTAGAAGCTTTGAATTTGATGAGCCAAGAGCAGAAGTTTGCTGTGATATAGGAAAGCACTTGTTTGATAGACAAAGATATAAAGAAGCTATTTTTTGGTATAAGGTAGCATTAACTAGAGATAAAAATGACATTAATGGAGGATTTAAGTCAAATGATTGTTATGGATACTTACCATGTATACAATTAAGTGTATGCTATGACAAACTAGGAGAAATGGATAAAGCCATATCTTATCATGAAAAAGCAAAAGAAATCAAACCTAACGATAGTGCTATTTTATACAATGAAAATTATTTTAGTAACTATAAAAGTTATTAATAAGTCACAATAATACTAATTTTGACATATTATGTAGAGAGCATGAAAGCTCAAATATATTAGGAGGTGCTTTAAGTAATGAGTAAAAATAAATATTTTGGCCCATTTGATGGTAATAACCATGATAACAATTATGGTGATTACAATAGCGGTTGCGATAGTTGTAATAGTTGTGACTGTCATCATGGTTGCCCACCATCATGTATAGGTCCAACAGGTCCAATGGGTCCCAGAGGTAGAACAGGTCCCACAGGCCCAACAGGTACAACCGGACCAATGGGTCCAACAGGAACAATAGGAAACACAGGAGTAACAGGAAACACAGGAGCAACAGGGTTAATAGGCCCAACAGGAGCAACAGGGTCAGCAGGTCCAACAGGAGTGACAGGAGCAACAGGGTTTGGAGTAACAGGCCCAACAGGTCCAACAGGAGCAACAGGAACACCTGGAGCGACAGGAGTGACAGGTCCAACAGGAGCAACAGGAGATACAGGAGCAGATGGAACAACAGGTCCAACAGGTCCAACAGGAGCAACAGGGTTTGGAGTAACAGGTCCAACAGGTCCAACAGGAGCAACAGGAGTAGGAGCAACAGGAGCAACAGGTCTAATAGGTCCAACAGGAGCAACAGGAACACCTGGAACAACAGGCCCAACAGGCCCAACAGGTCCAACAGGAGCAAATGGATTGATAGGCCCAACAGGAGCAACAGGAAATACAGGGGCAGATGGAGCAACAGGTCCAACAGGCCCAACAGGAGCAACAGGAGATACAGGAGCAGATGGATTGGCAGGCCCAACAGGTCCAACAGGTCCAATAGGAACACCTGGAGCAACAGGTCCAACAGGAAATACAGGAGCAACAGGGGTAGGAATAACAGGAGCAACAGGAGCGACAGGAGCAACAGGTCCAACAGGAGCAGATGGATTAGTAGGTCCAACAGGAGCAACAGGAAACACAGGAGCAGATGGAGTACCAGGTCCAACAGGTCCAACAGGAGCAACAGGAAATACAGGAGCAGATGGAGCAACAGGCCCAACAGGAGCAACAGGAAACACAGGAGCAGATGGAGTACCAGGTCCAACAGGAGCAACAGGAAATACAGGAGCAGATGGAGCAACAGGAGTAACAGGTCCAACAGGGGCAACAGGAAATACAGGAGCAGATGGATTAGTAGGTCCAACAGGAGCAACAGGAGCAACAGGAATAGCAGGAGCTAGTGCAATAATACCTTTTTCATCAGGTATACCACTATCACTTACAACTATAGCTGGTGGATTAATAGGAACACCAGGATTTGTTGGTTTTGGTAGTTCAGCTCCAGGTGTAAGTATAGTTGGTGGAACAATAGATCTTACAAACCCAGCAGGAACATTGACTAACTTTGCATTTTCAATGCCAAGAGCTGGAACAATAACATCTATTTCAGCATATTTTAGTACAACATTAGCACTTTCACTTATTGGTTCAACAGTTACAATTACAGCTACACTTTACCAATCAACTACACCAAATAATACATTTACAGCTGTACCAGGAGCAACAGTTACACTAGCTCCACCACTTACAGGGTTATTGTCAGTAGGAACAATTTCTACTGGAATAGCAACAGGATTAAGCATACCAGCAACAGCAGAAACTCGTTTCCTATTAGTATTTACTGCATCAGCTTCAGGTCTTTCATTAGTTAATACTGTAGCAGGATATGCAAGTGCAGGAATTTCAATTAGTTAGATTAAATAATTGAAATAAACAGACTTTCAGCATCTAATTTAGATGCTGGAAGTTTTTTATTTTGATATCAATTGATAAAGCATAATATAGAGTACTGGTATATAATATAAAATAATAACATGAAATTAGAGATAGAATTGTCTAGGGGGATATTATGAAAACTAAAATTGAAGAATTAATGAACCGTTTTGTAAAAGATTACAATAAGTCAAATAATGTAAATTCAAAATGGCAAGAACTTTTATTTGCCTATGCATCTGCTGAAGATGAAATGTTTTATCAGTTAAAAAAAGTTATAGGAACATCTCATGCTATGCCAAAAGATTTCTTGAAAAATGGTAAGACTATAATTACATATTTTATACCCTTTGATAAAAACATAAATGATAGTAATATTGGAGGGCTTGAATGTTCAGAAAGTTGGGCAAGAGCTTATATAGAAACTAATAAATTGATTTCTGACTTGAATACTTTTTTATGTGAAGAGCTAGGAAACATGGGGTTTGACTCCTACGCTATTCCTGGGTCATATAATTTTGATAATGATAAATTGATTAGTGATTGGTCACAAAGACATGTAGCATTCATAGCAGGTCTTGGAACTTTTGGTCTAAATAATATGCTTATTACAGAAAAAGGATGTTGTGGAAGGGTAGGAAGTATAATCACAAGTTTAAAATTAGAACCAACTAAAAGACCAGAAAAGGAATACTGCTTGTATAAACATAATAACAGTTGTAAAAAGTGTGTAAGTAAATGTGTGAAAGAAGCTTTAAAAGAAGATGGGTTTGATAGAAATAAGTGTTATGAAATGTGCATGATAAATGAGAAAAAATATTCTTATATAGGTGGATGTGATATCTGTGGAAAATGTATAGTTGGAGTTCCATGTTCAGTAATAAACCCATCAATGTAAAAAGTTTCTGTTAATTAACAATTCTAATTTGATATGTAATAAACTACAAATATAAATAAAAAATAAAGAAATTATGTTGATTGACAACTATTTGTGCTATTGATAGACTTATATGTATCGCTGTGGTATAAGGAGGGGTGAGACTTTATGCTTGATTTAATCTTTATTTTTGCATAGCAAGGGCTATTGCAACTATAAAATTTAATATACAGATAGCCCTTTGCTATTCCTAATAAAAAATTACTGTTTAATAGGAGAGCAAAATGAGCTATAAAAAAGCAATACATGTATTACCAGAAGAATTACTTGAATTGATACAAGAATATGTGGATGGAGAATGTATTTATATTCCCAGAAAATCAAACAATAAAAGAGAATGGGGAAGTAATACATCTACTCGTGAAGATTTAACAATCAGAAATATGCAAATTTATGAAGATTATCAAGTTGGTCATGATTTGCAATATTTATCAGAAAAATATTATCTGTCTTTGAAGAGTATTCAAAGAATTATATTACAAGAAAAAAGAAAAGATATTTAAATGTAAGCCAGTATAGTTATATAACTATACTGGCTTATTTTCTTTTGTTAAAAATGTTTAAGGTATAGTTTTTTTTTAGTGGATGCTATAATTTAATTAATTTCAGAAGCTTATATAATAATAAAATCCAGAGGTAGTGTCTATATTAAGAGAAAATAATTTGTTATATAAGTATATAATTGAAATTAAAATTTATTAAAAATTAGGAGGTACTATTTTGAAAAAAATGCTTGATTATATTCCACCTTTTCACAACTTTCTATTTTAGCAATATTATAGAAAGGAAATTGTATTTATGCAAAAAATTACTTGGGAGATTGAGTATAAATCCCAATTGCCAGTAATTAGGTACTGCAAAAAATGTGGAAAAAAGACTGAATATATTTGTTCAGATTTATTTAGAGTGAATGCTCAACATAAGTATTTAGATATTTGGTTAATATATAAATGCTCAAATTGTGATTCCACATGGAATTCAACCATATATTCTCGTATTAATCCAAAAAACTTAAATCCAGAAATATTAGAACAATTTTATACGAATGATTATAATCTTGTTAAACAATATGCTATGAATGTTGAACTTTTACATAGAAATGGGGCGGAAGTTGGCATCCCAGAATATAAAATAGTAGGTCAAGATATTTGTATTGATGACCTTACACAAGTTCATATTGCAAGTAAGTATCCATGTCAATTAAAGGTATCTACATTATTACGTGAGAAGCTTGGCTTATCTCGAAAGGTCTTTGAAGACATGCTAGACTGTGGGATGATAAAAAGTATATCTGGAGTTGACTTAAGGAGAAGTAAATTAAATTATGAGATTGTGTTACAAATTGGAAAGAGTAAACAAGAATATTTAAATCAGTTAGACTAGCTGGTTTAATATGTTTTATGTAACATCATTTTAAATAAGTATAGCAACTTTAAAAATACAAAGAAGCTATACTTATTTATGTATAATAGCATTATCTTTTTTCTAGATTTTCTAATATCTCGTAGTAGTGTGTTGTAGCTAGTGCACTTGGCTTACCTTTTTTACAGAAAGATAACTTGGATAGCTTTGGGACTACACGTTCAACAACAATCTGATTATCTGACATTTTAGATTCAAGTATCTTTAATGCTTCTAGAAATCTCTTATCCTTCTTTGCACGATTATAAAATGATAAAACATAAACATAAAGAAATAGATTGTAATTGCGGAAAGGATATTCAACTTGCATGAATAATGTACCAATTCCATAGTGGCAAGGTCCGATTGGTTTTCTAATTGTCCAATGTTCAAGTAAAAAATCTACAGCCTTATCAAGTTTTGATTCTTTATTTAAATAGTCGCTAAAACGGAATGCATCTAATATATTAAGTGTTGGAAGTGGGTTTGAGTACTCAGTTTCTGGACCTCTACTAAAACTGAACTTATTGCAACGCCAACCACCATCAGTATACTGAGTATCTAAAAAGTATTGAAACGTCTTTTCGATTCTAACATCTGAAGCATATCCCATGTGGCAAAGTGCATTGGTTGCATTAGCTGTATGGCAGGGATAAATACCTCCTTTTGGATATAATTTAAAACGCCCATCTTCTCTCCATGTGCTAAATATCAAGTCAGCGCATTCTTTAAGTAAAGTATCAGTAGGTTTCATACCCAATTCCAATAGATAAAGTACACTATCTAGTGTGGTGAAAGGTGAACCTTTCATTAAACGTTTGTCAGGTGTAGCCCAATAGTCTGCACCATTATCATATCTGTGTGACAATATCTCTTCTATATCTGATAAATATTGATTTTCTACGTTCATTTTTTAACTCCATTTCATATTAGATTCTAACTAAATTTATCAAAAAATTTATTATAATAGTATTGATGCTTACAATTGATTTACTTTATTCAAAATTGCATCTATAGCTGTATCAGGAACAACTGCTAAGTCTTCTGCATTAAAATAATAAATTATATTAGAGTCAAATAATATATTTGAATTTGGTGGAAATTCATCATCTCCAAGCCAAAGTATAAATATCATAGAAGTATTACCTATGTATGTAAACTTATAAGCTAGGTCACCCATTTTTATTTTTTCAGCTCCAATATTCTCCATGACTAATTTATATTTATCTATTTGAGATGTAAAGATTTCTGAAAGTCTTGCTAGAGTTCTATTTAGAAAGTTAGGATAATAAACATTACCTCCAGGAACTTCTTTAAAAGTTATATATTTATTTGTAAGAGGTATACCTTTAGCATTACACAAATACCTAAGCATTAGAATCTTAAGTTCGAAATTTTTACAGAGACTTCCATTACTATTCCAAACTTCTCCACTTGGATAATCAACCGTATACTGTCTACCAAAAAAATCAATATTAAATTTGCTTGAATCACTATTAAAGTCAATATTACTTAAATTACTAATTGTATGAGGGTCTAATTCTTTGAGTTTTTTTCGTGCATAATCAAATGGAACATTATAATTACTTGTTTTAATATTTTTATCCATAATACTTTCCTCCGATTTAAAGACCTAAGTATATATTTGTAAAAGATTTTCTTATTATTGATTTTATTATATATCTAGAATATTACAATATCAAATTAATAAATAAATTTTGTTATTTAAAGGAATCTATTTGACACACTCCCCATAGCTAAAGCAAGGGGATTCTTGGTGGCTAACGACTTAATACTATCTAAACGATAGAATCATAGGTGGTTACAAAGCCAAGCTACTTGGACGGTGTCTTCGCCACTACTACCTTATATGGTAGATACTTTTAAATTAATAGGTTGCTTATGGTTTATACTAAAATTAACTAAATTATATTTATGTTTTTTATTTAAAATATTCCATGCGCCAACTATATCTCTATGAGTTTTATAACCACAAGTACAACTATAAGTTCTACCAGTTGGTTTGTGTTTTTTAGAACACTTTGGGCAAGTTTGAGATGTGTAGTTTTCTTTAACTAGCTTAACTTCAA
>NZ_JAGWCU010000054.1:0-15180 GCF_020657755.1 Clostridioides sp. ZZV15-6388
ATAATGGTCTTTATGATATTATTAATATAACTATAATAACAATACTGTAATTTATTGTATAATGTGTTTTTTTATAGCAATGATAACTTATGTATTTCTAAATGAATAAAGCAGTTTAATTTTTCATAACATAAATATTTATTTACTATTTATGTAAATATTTATATTATATATTGTATGAAGATATGAGCATAAAATATGATTTTTATAATATAAAACTTGACATAGTTTCAAGAATTTAAAAAATTGGATAAAAGGAGTTATACATAAATGAGTGTGAGAAATTTAGTAGATGAATTAGATGAAATTATATATGTTTCCTCCTTGGATACATATGAACTTTTATATATTAATAAAAATGGGAAAAGGGTGCTAGGACTTGATGATATTTCTCATAGAAAATGTTATGAAGCATTACAAGGGAGAGATTCTCCTTGTGAATTTTGTACTAACTCTTTTTTGAAAGATGATGAATATTACATATGGGAAAATACAAACACTGAAATAGATAGACATTTTATATTAAAAGATAAATTAATTAAGTGGGAAGGTAAAGCTGCACGACTGGAAATAGCTCTTGATATTACTGATAAGGAAAATATAAGTAAGTCGATAGAGGAAAAATTGGAAATAAAAGAATTACTAGTTGGGTGTATTAAACATCTTATAACAGAAATTAATTTTTCAAATGCTATAAATCTTGTATTAAGCAGTATTGGGAAATTTCATAAGGCTGATAGAGCATATATTTTTGAAGTGTCATCAGATGGTAAAAAGATAAATAATACATATGAATGGTGCAATCAAGGTGTTGAGGGACAAAAACAATTCCTTGAAGATATTGATATTGAAGCATTAAAAAATTGGTTTTCATTATTTTATGAAAAAGGTTTTATAATATTAGATAATATAGAAAGTATAAAAGAAACACAACCAATTGAGTATGAAATTTTAAAACCTCAAAATATTGAAAGTTTAATAGCATCTTCATTAAAGCAAGATGACAAAATTATTGGATTTATTGGAGTCGACAATCCACATAGAGCTGTTAAAGATACATCTCTTTTGACTTCTCTATCTTATTTTTTATTGACTGAAATGAAAAAGAGAGAGGTAGAAAATAAATTGAATCATATGAGTTATTATGACTTTTTGACTGGAGTTTACAATAGAAATAAATATATTAAATACATAGATAATTTTTACAGCAATAAAGCTAAATCTATAGGTGTTGTGTTTATAGATATAAATGGATTAAAAGATATTAATGATAACTTCGGACATGCTAGTGGCGACTCAGCTATTGTGTCAACCTGTGTAATTATAAAAAAATACTTTCATTCCTATAATATTTATCGTATTGGTGGAGATGAGTTTGTTGTATTATGTGAGGAAATTTCAAAACAACTATTTGAAGAAAAGGTTACTTGGTTAAGTGAAGAGTTTAAAGATACTAGGGTATATAGTGTAGCAATAGGAAGCATTTGGAGTGAAGATAGTATAAATATACATAGCTTGGCTAAAATTGCTGATGAGAGAATGTATCAAGATAAGCAAAGATATTATGAAAAAAATAAACTAAAGACCAATAAAGTAGAGGGGATAAACAATTTAACTGGTTCAGAAAAAAGAATTTTATCTACATATGAAAATTTAGAGACGGAAGAACCTTTTGACAGTATAACAAGTGATGGATATTCTAAAACTTATGAAAAACTAGTTTATAATACATATGATATTATCTTAGATATTTGCTTAGAGAAAAATTTAATTACTCCAATCCATCAATCAGAAAACAATATTTTTAAAATTTCTGTAAAAGAGAATATACAAAAAACATTTTTATATATTAGAAATTATATAGTTCATCCTGATGATAGAGCTATATTTTACTCTAATCTTTATTCAAAGTTTCTTGATGATTCAAAAAATAACAAGCAAGAGGACTTAAAGTTGAGTTTTGAATGTAGATGTTTAGGAGAGGATAAAAGGTACTATTGGACATCCATGTGTATCCTAAATGTTATCAGTAAAAATAAATTTGGTGAAAATCAGACACATATTTTGCTTTCTATTAAAAATATAGACCATATTATGCAAATACGTAAAAGACAAAGAGATATATTGACAGGGCTATATAATTACGAAGACTTTTGTCAACAAGCAAACTTATTACTTAAAAAACATCCTGATAAACATTATGTTGCTATAATGATGGATATAGATAAGTTCAAGGTAATTAATGATATTTATGGTATTCAAGAGGGAGATAGAGCATTAATATATATTGCAGAATTGATTAAAAAAAATATTACTTCTAAGGGAATCTGTTGTCGTATGTATGCAGATGTGTTTTGCATTTTTTATGAGTGCTATCAGGATAAAGATGTAGATAAATTAATTTATAAAATTACAAAAAATTTAAGTACAAAGCAATTTGAGTATATGTTAATACCATGCTTTGGAATTTATAGGATTCTGGATAATAATATATCAGTTACAAATGCCTGTGAAATGGCAGGATATGCACATAAAAATGTAAAGAAGCAGAGCATAAATCATCATATGTTTTATGATGAAGCTATGAGAAATGATGCAATTGAAGAAAAACAGATGGAAAGAGAAATGGAATATGCATTGGAAAATGGACAGTTTCATGTATACTTACAACCTAAATATAATCTTGAAATAAATAAAATTGTAGGAGCAGAGGCTTTAGTTAGATGGATACATCCAGAAAAAGGTATAATACCTCCAAATAAATTTATATCACTATTTGAGAAGAATGGATTTATCATTAAACTAGATATGTATATATGGGAGCAAGTATGTGCTTTAATAAGAAAATGGATAAACTTAGGTCAGAAGCCAGTACCTATTTCCGTAAATGTATCAAGATTACACTTGTATAATCCTCAATTTAGATATATTGTTTTAGGTCTAATAAATAGATATAATATACCAAAATCATTTTTGGAATTAGAACTTACAGAAAGCTTATTTATTAAAAATATAAAGTTATTTGCTAAGATAATAGCAGAGCTTAGAACAGATGGTATTATTTTAAATATGGATGATTTTGGTTCAGCATATTCTTCATTAAATATGTTAAAAAATATAAATATTGACACATTAAAGATAGATTGTGGATTTTTTAATGAAAAAGAAATTACAGAAAGAGAAAAAATTGTTTTAAAGCATACTATAGCCATGGCTAAGGACTTAAAAATGGATGTAGTTGCAGAAGGTGTAGAAACAAAAGAGCAAGCAGAGTTTTTGGCTAGTTTAAATTGCGTGGTAATTCAAGGATATTACTATTGTAAGCCTATTCCAAGTAGGGATTTTGAAAGTTTACTTTATAATCATCAAGATAGTAAACTAATAACTACTTAAAATAATATGCTTCATTTAAATATAATATATTCTGTGATAGGTTGTCTAAATTAAATGTAAGATAGTCTGTATATATTCAATCAATTAATAATTCAGGATTGAATATATATAGGATTTATAGTATTTAAAATTTATTTTTCAGACATTTTTATCCTAAACGCTTGTATAGAGATTCTTTACCATAAATATAGAATGTGAGATAATAAATTAAATAAAAAATAAAAAGCAATGACATTATAATTTTTTTAGTAAGTACAATATTGATGGATTAGGAGCGAAGTTTATGATAGTGGGTATTATAGGTCCTTCAGACTCTGGCTTTAAGATAAAGGAAGACTTAAAACAGATAGACAGCAATTTAGAAACTAAAATATATGTAAGAGAAAAAGTAGTAGATACAGTAGAAGTTATTTCGAAATGTGAAGATGAATGTGATGCCATTATATTTACAGGGTGTGGAGTCTATGAGTTTATAAAATCTAGATATGAAATAAGTAAACCACATTCATTTGTTCCAAGAAGTGGGACAAGTATAATGAAAGCATTTTGGGCAATAAAGAGTGCAAATATAAAGCTAGATAAATTTAGTATAGATGTAGTTGATAGATATGTTGTAGAAGATGCACTTAAAGAGTTTGATATTGAAGCTACAAGTATATTTTGTAGGCCATTTTCTGTAGAAGTAGGAGAATCTGAACTTGCAAAGTGGCATATACAATTGTTTGAAGAAAATAAGACTGAGATAATGATAACTGGTTTTGGAGCAGTGTACAATGAGTTAAAGGAAAGAGGTTATCCTGTATTTCGCCTACAAGCAACTATACAATTAATCAAAGAAAGTTATGAAAAAGTGAAGAGTGAATATGCTCTAAGCGAGGCTAGATTTTCTCAAATTGCAGTAGAAATATTGAGTTTAATAGATTATAAAGAGAAGATAGAAAACTATTATTCTGATATGATAAAAAAATCAGATATGGATAAGCTTGTAGTAAACTATGCAAGAAGTATTCAAGGTTCTTTATTTTCGTTTGGAAGAAATGATTATGTAGTATTTGTTCATAAAGGTGTAGCTGATAATGAGTACAATTATGATAAATTATTTAAGCTAAAAAGAGATATAAAAGACATGGGATTTTCTCTTAGTATAGGGATTGGTACTGGGGTAACTGCATATCAAGCTGAAAATAATGCACATAAAGCATTAAGACATTCAATAGATTCAAAAGAGATTGGTATATATTTAGTAGATGAAGATGAAAATATAAGAGGTCCTTTAGCCTCAGAAAATGAATTAAATTACTCCCTAGTATTGGCTGATGAAAAAGTAATAGAAATATCTAAAAAAACTGGGATGAGTTGCGAATCAGTAGCAAAAATCATAGCTATAAGTGAAAATAGAAAAAGCAAGATTTACGATTCAAAAGAATTGGCAGAATATCTAAATGTAAGTGAAAGAAGTGCAAGGCGTATACTGAATAAAATAGTAAGTGCAAATCTAGGTAGAATATGTGCTAAAGAAACTAGTATTGGTGGAGGAAGACCAAAGAATATTACTGAGATATTGTTTTAAAATATTATATAAGATTGTATCAAGTGTCATATAAAACACTAAAACCTATGTAAATCAACTTTTTAAGATAGTACTTATAGAGTCGAAAATACATAGGTTTTTAATTATGAGATTTAAAGAGTAATACTGTATAAAAGTATTTATATGAGTGATAGTACTCTAATTTATCATTAATTTTTTATAATTCATTATTTAACTTAATCATATGATAGACTGATTTAAAAGTAGAATCTAATATCTATAATCTAAACATATGATATGCTAATTTAGAAGAATATATAATAATTATAATTTAATCATATGATAAACTATTTTAGCAGTATCATATAATTCATCTATATTTACATATTCATTAACTGTGTGTACATCATACATCCCTAAACTTAATATAGCACAGTTATATCCAAGATTAGCTAGTATATTTGCATCACTACCACCACCAATTACCATTGGATTTGGAACAACACCAACTTGTCTTATTGCTTCCTCACTTAATTTAAAAACATGACTGTCTCTACTAAGTTCAAAACTTGGATAAGACATATTATGTTCAAAAGTGTAAGTAGTATTAAATTTAGATGCAGCATCTAAACAACATTTTTCCATATGATTAAGTTCATATTCTAAAGTTTCAGGGATATGAGACCTGATTTCAGCAGTTAATGTAACCTTATCAGTTACTATATTTGTAGCTCCACCACCTTCTATTTTACCTATGTTTGAAGTTGTCAGAGAATCTATTCTACCTATATGCATATTGCTTATTGCATGAGAGGCAACCAATATAGCATTTATACCTTTTTCAGGTTCTATGCCAGCATGTGCTTTTTTACCATAAAAAGAGATTTTTATAGATTCCTGTGCAGGAGCCTTATATGCTATAGAACCAATAGCTCCACCAGAATCTAAAATCACCATATCCTTGCAAGGTAAATTATCAGGGTTAAAGTTTTTAACACCATGCATACCAGCTTCTTCACAAATTGTAAAACATAGATATATATCTCTATGTGGTATTTTTTCTGTAATAACATGTTCTAGAGCTTCAAGGATAGCGGCTATACCAGCTTTGTCATCTGCACCAAGTGTGGTAGTCCCATCACTTCTAACTACGTTACCATCTAGTATTGGATTTACACCTAAGCAAGGTTGAACTTGGTCCATATGAGCACATAAACAAAGAGGTCTACTTCCTTCTTCGCCTTTTATATATGCGATGACATTTCCCGTATTACCACCATATTTTTCACCAGTATCATCTATAATAGCGTCTATATTTCTTTCCTTTAGATAGTTTACTATCCATTTTGACATTTCCAATTCTTGATTAGATGGACTGTCAATTTTAACCATATCCATAAAATTATTTATAAGTCTATTTTTACTTAGCATAACTCATTTCTCCTTTTAGAAAAAAATTAAATAAATTACATACTATAAGAAGGGAATATTCCAGGTCCTAATGGAATATTAAACACCATAAATAGTATCAATAGTATAGTCCATACTATCAAGAATGATATAGAGTATGGTAACATATTAGCTATTACAGTACCCATACCCGCATCCTTATCATACTTTCTTGTAAATGCTAGTATAATAGGGAAGTATGGGAATAATGGGCTAAGTGGATTTGTTATACAGTCACCTATACGATAAGCCATTTGTGTAAGTGCTGGATTGTATCCAACCATCATAAACATTGGTACGAATATTGGTGCAAGTATAGCCCACTTTGCAGATGCACTTCCTATAAATAAATTTATAAAGCACGATAATATAATAAATCCTATCAATAATAAAGGACCATTTATTCCTGCTGATTTCAAAAACTCTCCACCTTTTACAGCTAGTATTAAACCTAAATTACTGTTTGTAAATAATTGCAAAAACTGTGAAGCAGCAAATGCTAGTATTATATATCCGCCCATATCACTCATTGCACCAGCCATTATAGAGACAACATCTTTATCCTTTTTTATTTTACCTATAGTTTTTCCATATACAACACCAGGTATAAAAAAGGCTAAAGCTATTATAGGTACCATACCTTTCATAAGAGGAGCATTATTTGATAATAAATCTCCTGTTTCTGGGTCTGCTAAGAATGGTTTTTGACCAATTACACTAAGTGCTATTATAATTGCTGCATATATTAATATACTTATACCAGCTTTTTTAAGTCCTTTTTTTTCTACATCGCTAAGACTACCATCAACATCTAACTCTGCATTCCCCTCGTATTTACCAAATCTAGGAGCTACAATTTTTTCTGTTACCCAAGTAGCCAATAATATTAATACAAAAGTTGATGCTATCATAAAAAATAAGTTCATTGTTGCATTAGCTTCAAATCCAGAATCAATCATCTGAGCTGCTGGTACTGTAAAGCTTGCAGCAAGTATATCGTTAACACTTATCATGATGTTTGCTGCAAATCCTAGACAGACTGCGGCATATCCAGAAAATAAACCTATAAGTGGATGTCTTCCAACACCAAGATATACAAGAGCAGCCAATGGTGGGAATAGTATTGTACCTGCATCTGATGCAATATTTGCAAGCATACCTATAGTCATTACAACAAGAGTTACTTTTGTTTCAGGAATTTTGCTTACTGATGCCTTTATTGTTGCTGTCATAAGTCCAGTTTTATCACAAACACCAGCACCTATCATAGTAACTAAAACTAGCCCTAAAGGTGCAAAGCCTTGAAAATTACTAACAATATTTCCTAATAAAATCTGAAGTTGTTCTACAGTTAATAAATTTACAGCAGTTATAGTCTCACCAGTACCAGGATGAACTACTGATATACCCATAGAACCGATTATGCTAGATAGTATAAGTAAAAGTACACATAATCCTAAAAATATTGTAACTGGGTCTGGTAGTTTGTTACCAACAATTTCTATTCTGTTTAATGTTCTGTCAAAAAAGTTCTTCTTTTTAACTACGTTATCATTCATAATATCCTCCCTATGTTTTTAAAATATAATATTGAAAATGAGTATTGTGGTCAAATTTATGATGTAAATTATGACTGTCAATTTAAGACGTGTCCACAATGTGTCCTAAAAAAAGTATAAAATAAACTTTTTCCTATGTCAATGTAATTTTCTGAATTTTCTGGATGAGTGGTGTTAATTAAATATGCTTTAAGTAGATTGATGCCGAATTATATCTAAGTTATCTACATTATATATACGCTTTAAAATTAATTTTAAAACAAAATTTTATAAAAATCTAGTGGAATATTAAGTTAGTAAAAGAATAAATTAATAAAATACAAAACTTTATAACAGCTAAAGTGGAGTATTTGGGTTAGAATTAAAAAATAATATGTAAGAGGATAAATTGTCATAAGAATATAATATATGAAAAATATAAAAGATTAAAGAATGGTAGAGAAATAGTAAAATACACAAGTTTATATTATGATGAATATAACCTATGTAGGAACTCTTTTTTAATGACTTTTGTATATGAGAATGCTATAATATATTCGATAATAAGTAAAGAGATATTAAAATAAAATTAAAAATATTAAGCTATTTATATGTTTTTGTAAACTAGATAGTAATATTATTATATTTTTATAAAAAATATATTGGAAATATAATCAATTTATATAATTGGAAATTATTGGATTGATTTTAATATAGAAATGAAAAAATATGAGTAATAGTACTATATGATAGTTAAATCACTTTTTAAATTAATAAATAATGTGAGAGTTTATTTATAAGTGTATTAACAGTAGTTGAACTGTAGAAGCATTAAATAATTTGTGAATGAGAGTGTGTAATGTACAAGGGGGGTATGATGTTAGAAACAATATTAAAGAATTTTAAAGCAAAGAAGATGAATTTGTATAAATCTGAAATTAGATTGAGAAATTATCGAAGTTTCTGTGGTTTATCATTATTAGGACTCACTATTTCAGCTATGGTGTTTGTATTTGGATTGATTTTATCAGAAGTTGTTACTTTTAATATAGAGTTTTTTATTATACTTGGATACTTTTTTATTCTTTATATTATTTCTAAATTTTACTTAAAAAAACATTCTCAGTATATAACACTTATCTTTTATTTGGCATTAACTCCAGCCATGATAATGGGTATTTTGATGGGAACTTTTCTAGATAAAACAGAACCATCAATCACGATTATGGTCTTTATATGTGTACTTCCTTTATTCATATTGGATAAACCGTGGAGAATTATTCTCTACATAACAGGAACTGCTATAATCTATGGTATTTGTTGCTTTATAGCAAAGGATATAAATATGTTTATGGCGGATTTAGTTGATTTAGTTATTTTTTATTTTTTATCTGTAGGTGTCAACTTTTTTATTCTAAATGACCGTATCGAAAGTGTAGAAAACTACATTAAATATAGAGCTAAATCAGAAATTGATTTATTGACAGGTATATATAATCGAGGTGCTGGTGTTGAAATGATTGAACAGCTTATGGAGGAAAAAAAGTATGGAGCCTTTATTCTTATCGATATAGATGATTTTAAATATATCAATGATTCTTATGGTCATATTGTAGGTGACCGTTATTTACAAGCTGTAGCTGATAATATAAAGAATATTTTTTATGATAGTGTAGTTTTAAGATTAGGCGGTGATGAATTTGCCATCTACGCTAAGGATTTAAATAATGAGGAGAAGTGTAGAATGCACTTTGAGAAATTATTTGATGCGTTAAATAATATGGAAGATTTATCACAGAATAATTATGTATTTCATATTAGTTTAGGATGTTCAATCTGTGATAAAAATATTACTAATTTTGAAGATTTATATAGTAAGGCAGATGAAGCTCTTTATGCAGCAAAGGAAGCAGGAAAAGGGTGTTATCGAATAAACTGATTTAATATTTTATCAGAATTTCTATCTATATCGAGTAGAAGTGAAATTGAATCAGAGGTATGTCCTGGTGTATCTATGATTTTTCCACATAGTTCTGCTTCAATTTCTTTACGATTATCATCAGATATAAGAAAACATCTCTTTTCAAATTCCTGTTTTAGTGGGGGAAACAAGTTTCTATTTTATTAAAAAACATACCACACTTACAATTATACTTCAAGATAACTTTATAAATTTTACGATTAGTATCTATTTGCAAAAAAACAAGACAATAATTATATGCTATAAAAAAATGAAATACAAGAAAAGATGGTATAGCCTCTATGACATATACCACCTTTTATATTATATAAATCAATCTTTAACGGACCTATAAAGTTTTGTCGTGTTTTTCTAAGAATGTTAAGTATTCTTCTTTAGTCATAACTGGAGTAAAGGCATCCAGTATACCTTTAGTCTCCTTAGCATTATCAAAAAGAAGGTCTACAACTGTAAGTGCCATAGCCTTAGCAGGAACTATGTAAGCTAAGTCTTCATCAACTATTTCAAAATCTCTCGTATGAAGAGCACCTTTTACACCACCAATCATAGGGTGAAGGGTAGGCATTATATGAGATACATCTCCAAAATCAAATGAACCAGTGAAATCTCCACCATCGATAATCTTTCCTTTTAAACCTAAATCTTCAAGGTTATTTTTAAATAGGTTATCAAGGTTTTTGTATCTTAATATTGGTAGATACCCAGGAATTTCAGTTATCTCAACATCAGCTCCAACCGCCATTCCACCAGCCATTAATGCTTTATTTATTCTTTTATTAGCATCTATCATGCCATTTATAGTTCTAGCCCTTACATATGATTCCATATGAACATCAGCAGGAACAACATTTACTATATCTCCACCTTTTGTGATGATAGGATGAAATCTAACTCTTTCAGATTCTTTAAAAGTCTCTCTAAGTGCATTTACATTATTTATAGCAAGCATTGCTGCATTTAAAGCATTTATTCCATCATGTGGAGCAGAACCAGCATGAGATTCTTTTCCTATAAATTTAACTTTTTTGCCGACAAAGCCATTACTTTCAGGGCCAACTAAAGCCTTATCCTCTCCTAAATCTGAAGAGTGAAACATCATAGATATATCTATATCATCAAAATAACCTCTTTTTATTAGTTCTTGTTTTCCACCAAAGTAAGTTATTTTTCCTTCTTTTTTCAATTGTTCTCTGTATTCTAATTCAATAAATTCTTCAGCAGGAGTAGCCATAAAAGATATTTTACCATCTAAATGTTCTAAAACTCCACTTTTTACTAAACCAACAGCGGCACCTAACATTCCAGCTATTTGTATATTATGTCCACAAGTATGAGATGCACCTATTTCATTAGAATCTTTATGTTCTTTGCATGATATACCATCTAATTCTCCAAGTATAGATATATGAGGACCTTCTTTACCAGAATTTGCATCTGCCTTACATCCTGTAACAGCTATATTTTTTTCGACAGATAAGTTTAGTTCTTGTTCAAAAAAGTTTGAAACAGCTTCTGTAGTTTTATACTCTTTATATCCATATTCTGGATTCTTGTAGATTCCATGACCTATTTCTAATATTTTTTCTTTATTTTCATCTATAGTCTTTATTACTAGAGATTTTAATTGTTCTTTATTCATAATAAGTTCCTCCTATATTTTACCTTGAATACTTAAAACTATATGAGCTATACTTGCACATGCAAAGAATATAGTTGTAAAAACAACAAGTGATATTATAACTATTTTCCATGACATTTCCTTTAAAGCTTCTATTTTGTTTCCAACAGAAATTCCTGCAAAAGCTAGTAGAGGAGTAGTTATAGCCATAAAATTAATATTATTAGTGCTAGTTAAGAATACTTCAGATGTTGGACTATATGGCATACTAAGTAAAAGACCTATTATAGTTGCAAATCCAAAAGCAGGAAATATTGATTTAGGAAATAAATCCTTTATAATCATAGCAGCCATAGCAGCTAATATTAACATTACCATTCCAGGAAAAGCTGTTACTATAGATGTACCAACACTAATTCTTTGCCCTATAAGAATTATAACTCCAATAATAGACATAACCAATAATTGATATGAACTTTTCTTTAAATCTAAATTAGCAAACATTTATTAGCACTCTCCTTTTGTAGTTTTTGTTTCTTCAGCCTTTTTACTTCTTGAAAATTTAGGTTCTAAAATTTTGTACATAAAGTTAGTAAATGGTAAAGATACAAAGACCAAGAATATAATTCCTGTTATACTAGACATCATATTACTTGTTGCTGCATAGGCAAGTATTGTATCTGCCATTTCTGGAGGTACCATGGTAGAAAGTGAACCAGCAGCTGCGGTCATCATACTTCCACTACCAACACCACAAGCCATTCCTAAAGCATATGGATGAAGGCCACTATAAATTGACACTGAGCCTAACACACTAAAATATATAGTACCAAGAACTGTACCCATTAAATATGTACCAAGTACGCCACTACCTTCTGGAGAATTTATTCCATATTTTTCAGATATAACTCCTAAAGAAGGTTCACGGCTTATACTTGCAGTAGCTCCAATAGCTTCTCTTTTCATACCAAACATTAATGCAAGAGGTAATGCAACTATTGGTGCAAGTATGTGACCAAATTCTTGAGCAAGAAATGCAGGTCCAGCTTGAATTATCTTATCGATGTTTGGACCAACAGTAGTCCCATATTTTATACCAAGCATTACTAGTGCAATTCCAACAACTTCACCAGCAATATTGATTTCTTTTTCTCCAATAACTTTTTTAAGTGCTTTAATTTTTTTTCCCAATAAGTCAGGTGTTATTATAAGTCCGATTATAACTGCATAAAGCATTGGAAATAGTATTATAGAAGCTGAACCAATAGCTAAGGTTCTTTGTCCTATAAATTCACATATTACTACTAAGATTAAGCAAGTTAAAAAGACTTGAATAAAGTGTTTTTTATTAATTTCCATGATTGCCTCCCTAAAAAATAAATATTGTACTTATTTGAATTTGAAATAGAAAATACGTTTTCTTAAATATAATACGTTTTCCTAAGTTACATAGAATTATATAGTAAAATTGTTTTTCAAATAAGTTTCAGAAATGTCAATAACATGTCCTTAATTAAGGATAAATCAAAAATTTAACATTGTCAACGAAAAAATATGTAAAATATTACATAACTTCAAAATATTAGCATATAAATTTATTTATTAAAAATTTGCTTAAATATTGTAGGAATAAAATATAAAAAGCTTTAAAATAAATAATATAATAGTAAAATTAATAAATTATAAAGTTTAAAGCAATGGGAAAAATCAACTTAATAAAATACATGAAAGCTCTATGGTTAATTTATAGAAAATAAGGATAAATATAATAATTTTAGTAGGTGATAATAGATGAAAATAAATAGATTAACAGAAATAATAGTAATACTATTAAATAAAAAATTAGTTACTGCTAAAGCGTTGGCTGAGAGGTTTGAAGTTTCTACAAGAACTATATATAGAGATATAGAAACTCTGTCTATGTCAGGGGTACCAGTATATATGACTAAAGGCAAAGGAGGAGGAATATCTTTAATAGAAGAATATTCTATAGACAAAACTATATTGTCAAAGGAAGATAAGGAGAGTCTAATAATAGCACTTCAAACATTGCAAGTAACAAAGTATCCAGAAATAAATTCAGTAGTAGATAAAATTGGTTCAATATTTGGAGAAAGTAATTTTGCAAACTGGATTGAAATAGATTTTACTGAATGGGGAAGTAATTTTAATGAGGATGATAAATTTACAAAAATAAAAAATGCTATTTTAAGACGCAACACTATAAATTTTGATTATGTAAATAGTTTTTCAAGTCAGACAAATAGAACTGTCGAACCTATGAAGCTAATGTATAAAAGTAAGACTTGGTATTTGTATGGGTTTTGCAAATTAAAGGACGATTTTAGAATATTTAGAATCAGTAGAATGAAAAACTTAGTAGTAAAAGAAGACTTATTTTCAAGAAAGATGATTGAAGAGGCATGTTTAGATGACTCTAAAATAATTAAAGAACATATTGTAACTCTAAGGCTAAGATTTAAAGAAAAGATGCTATATAGAGTTTTTGATGATTTTAACAATGATTTAATAACTAAAAATGAAGATAATACGTATGATGTAATTGCAGAATTCCCAATTGGAGAGTGGATTTATGGATATATCTTATCTTTTGGAGATAGTGTTGAAGTACTTGAACCTAAATTCATTAGAGATAATGTTATAAATAGATTGAAAGAGATGTTTAATATGTATTCATTATAAGTTACTATTACTAAATTTAATTATATTAAAATATATGACATATAGATGTCGTATTTTATAAATTATAATTAACTAAAGAAACATGTAATCAAAAGTAATTAATAAAGCTAAAGTGAGGTATAAAGCATGGATTATGAAATAGTACAGATAAGTGAAAAAATAGTTGTAGGTGTATCAAAAGAAACTACAAATAACGATGGACAAGCAGTAAAAGACATAGGTGAATTATGGAAAAACTTTATGGGGAAAGGTATCTATAATGCTATAAAAGGTAAAAAAAATGATAAAACAATAGGTTTATATACAGACTATCAAGGTGATTTCACAAATCCATATAACTTTGTAGCATGTTGTGAAGTAAATAGTGAAGATGATAAGGATAACAATCTAAGTGAATTTAATGAAAAAGATATTTGTGGAGAATTTGTTATAAGTAAAGTTATACCAGGTGGTAAATATGCAAAATTCACTATAACAGGAGATATACAAAAGTCAGTGGGAGAATTCTGGTTTGAGTTTTGGAAAATGGATTTTGATAGAACTTATATAAGTGATTTTGAGGAATATCAAAATAATACATATGATATGAATAATCAAGAAGTTCATATTTACATTGGAATAAGATAAATTCATTGATAAATTTTAACCTATAATGGCGAAATTCCTCTTCCTCGCCATAGGAGGTGGAGGATGTAAGCCTAACCGATAGGTTATTTATTTTACTTGATTTTCAGAAAAATGTATTGTATTATAAAGTCAGTAGTAAAAACTGAAAGGAAGTAATTACAATGAAATTAGATAATAATAATCATTCAGTATTTTTGTTATACTATCACTTAATTATGTGTATAAAATATAGAAGAAAAGTAATAGATAACTCTATATCAGATAGACTAAAAGATATATTTGTAGATATCTCCCAAAATTATGGAGTGGAGTTGCTAGAATGGAATCATGATATTGACCA
>NZ_JAGWCU010000055.1:0-14041 GCF_020657755.1 Clostridioides sp. ZZV15-6388
TAGTGACAAGTACCAATACTTTCCATTAAACTTTACCCTTGGATTTAGAACTTTTATAATCTAATTATAGCCATTGTGAAAATTACAGGAACACTCATAAATAGAGAGTTTCTTTTTTTGCAAGTTTATTTAATTTAACATTTGACGAATTATAAAGTATTTATATTAATTTATAGAGTTTATACATTTTTATCTACAATCGCTACTTTGTAGATGCTATTTCGCTCACGCTAATAGCCACTTCCTTTCAGAACGTGCAAAGACTATTTCTTCATCTTCAGCATTACCTGTTAAGAGCCACCCATTTCTTCCCTCAATCGCTTAGGGCTTTACGACCTCTCGGTCTAGTCGTTTGACCTTCCTATTTCTAGGCTTGGCGACCAAATCTCCATTGTATAAGCACTTAGGATTTAACCTTATGCCATCTCTACACTTGTTATGATTTCTCACCATCATAAAGGTTTCTGATTCTATCCTTTATTGTGGTGGTAGAGCTTTAGGGTTTACTGGTTTTAAAGTGGTGTCCTATGCAGATTTCTCTACATACGCAGTATAGTTTATATTTTTATAATTTTTTTATAAAGTTTTATAAACTATTTGTTACTGTATCATCTGCAGCTCTTGTCTCAACTTCTATATCATATCCCCATATTTTGTTTAACAATTCATCCCTAGAGACTGCTCTATCTCTATTTTCAAATAAATATGTCAATAAATTATATTCATTTGGTGTAAGGTCTATATTGATATTTTTACTTGTAACCATCTTACTTTTTTTATTTATTGTTACATCTCCAAATTTTAATTCCATGTCTAAAAAATCATTACACTTATCATAATTCTGTTTCTTCTCAAATTCAATCCTTCTAAATATAGACTTTACTCTCATAACCAGTGACATAGGACTAAAGGGTTTTGTAAAATAATCATCACTTCCCAAAGTTATTCCTGTGATATAATCTATGTCAGTATCTCTTGCTGTAAGCATTATTATTGGTACGGTACTTTTTTCACGAAGCTTTGTGCATACTTCAAATCCACTTGAACCTGGCATCATTATGTCTAGGATTACTAAATCACATTCTTTTTTATTAAATTGTTCTAAAAGTTCATCTCCAGTTTTAAAATCTACAACATTGTGACCTTCATTTTTTAAAAACGTCTTTACTAAATTTCTAATATTATCTTCATCATCTGCTATATAAATTAATTTCTGCATAAAAAATTCCTCCTTATTTCACTTTTAATTTAAATTAAATAATCTAATATACTAATTGACTACTAATTTCTAATAAGATTTCTATTTCAGTTTTTCTCCTATACTTAAATTATATCAGTTTTTTGTAGTATGTTAGTTTCAAACTTGTTTGGATTTTGAGGCAAATTTATGGCAAATATAAGCTTTCGATAATATTGTTGAATTGTATATAAGAAATAGTACAACATAATAGTTCAATAGTCGACTATATTTATTCATTTTTTATTAAAAATGATATTTGTCATGTTTTTTATTGAATATTCTAACTATTACCATTATAATTATACTAAATACTATAATTTATTGTTTTTTTAATAAATTTTTGCATATTAAAATCTGTTCATCTCACTACTTCAACTATTTTAGATATTTCTTGAATCAGTTCAATAAAATTTAAGTTATAGCAAAATCAAACTAGATAAAATTCTTTTGAAAGGGGAATTTAAAATGAAAAAGTCAATTAGATATTTTTTATTTTTGATTATTTTAGTTATTCTATATCTTTTAGTTGTAAAGCTGAATTTTGACTACTATGTACAAACTCGAACTGACTTTGCCTTCAACTTTAATAAGCTTATCTTTATTAATTTAATTTCATGTGCTCCCATTGGATTATTGCTGGGATTTGAATCATTTCTTAATGAATATAGAAAAAATGGCAGTTGGAGTATTGATGTACCAAGATTGATTATTCTTTGTTTACCATTTCTTTTACTATCAGCAATGCCTATATTAATCTTTAATTTTGGAATAGGAAGATTACCAATTGTAGGTAGCATTATTATAACTGATAACAAATTCTTAAGCATAACCATTTTTAATATATTATTTGGATATTTTTTAATAACAAGTTTTTACAAGAAATAGTATATATATTAAATAGTTTAAATAAAAATAGCTATCTTTAAATAATCAAAATTATTCAAAGATAGCTATTCTTTTAGAATTATCTTTCGTATTCTTATACTAGTTTGTAATCTTCTGGGTTTAACTTACTTGCTGCTGCTTCATCTACTATAACTATAGTATCTTTATGAAGTTGAAGTATAGAACCAGGAACTTCTGGAGTTATATCGCCATAAACAGTTTTATATACTGCATCAGCTTTTTCTTCTCCTGAAGCTAAAAGTAATATTTTTTTAGATTTTAGAATTGAACCAATTCCCATACTTACAGCTTTTTTAGGAACATCTTCTCTTGATTCAAAGAATCTTGCATTAGCTTCTATTGTAGACTCTGTTAATTCAACTACATGAGTTCTTTTTGCAAATTTATCATCAGGTTCATTAAAACCTATATGAGCATTACGGCCTATTCCAAGTACTTGTACATCTATACCTCCTGCTCTATCCATAGAAGCTTCGTAATTCATACATTCTTTTTCAATATCATCAGCCATTCCATTTGGTAAATGAGTATTTTCTGACTTAATGTTTACATGATTAAAAAGATTTTCTTTCATAAAATAATCATAACTTTGGTCATTAGATATTGGCAACTTGTAGTATTCATCTAAATTAAAGCTTATTACATCTGAAAAATCTACTATATTTTCATTATATTTCTTAACTAAATCTCTATACATACCTATTGGTGTACTTCCTGTAGCTAATCCTAGTATTGAATTTGGCTTTAAAACTATTTGAGCCGCTATCATTTCAGCTGCTTTTTTACTCATTCCATCATAATCTTTACATACTAATACTCTCATTTTGTTCCTCCTAAATTTTAGCTAATACTTTCACTGATATAAGTTTAATTTATTACTATTTTTAAATATCTTTTATTTTCTTTAAAGCTTATTTTTTACATGCTACATATTTTTGTATACTACTTCTCCTAAGCATAGAGTCATCTTGCAGTCTAAGTTGTCATCAAACACAGCTATATCTGCATCTTTACCTATATCTAGACTTCCTTTTTTATCATTTATGCCTAAAGATGTTGCTGGATTTAAAGATGCTAAATTAATTGCTTCATTTACTCTAAGGTTTGTATTATTTAGAAAGTTAAGTACCATTTTATTTAAAGACAATACACTACCAGCTAATGCACCATTTTCAAGTCTTGCTTCATTACCTTTAACTATAACTTTTTGACCTCCAAGAGCATAATTTCCATCTTCAAGTCCACCTGCTTCAATAGAATCTGTTATTAAAATCAATCTTTCTCTACCTTTGTTGTTCAATATAAATTGAAATAAATCTTTATTTATATGGATTGTATCTGCTATTAATTCACTATATACATCAGTTGTAAGTGCTGCACCGACAACTCCAGGGTCTCTATGGTTTAATCCAGTCATTGCATTAAACATATGAGTTATATTTGTTACACCTAAGTTTATAGCTTCCTTAGCTTGCTCATAACTTGCATTACTGTGACCAATAGATAAAACTATATTTGTACATCTTTTTATTTCTCTAGTAAAATCAAAATCTATATCCTTTTCTGGAGCATAAGTTATGACCTTTATGACATCTTTGTATTCTTTGATAAATTCATATTTTGAATTTATTATAAACTTTTCATTTTGTGCCCCTTTATAATTTTCATTTATAAAAGGTCCTTCTAAATGTGCTCCTAATACTTGAGCTCCTCCAGTTTTTCTACTTTTAGCTTTTTTAATAACTTCAAGTGCATCATAAACATGCTCTTTATCCATTGTCATTGTGGTTGGAAGAAAAGATGTTACACCATGTCTCATTATTGATTTTGAAATTGTCTCAATAGATTCATCAGTTGAATCCATTGTGTCTTTTCCCATATTTCCATGTATATGAATGTCAATAAGACCTGGAGATATATATTTACCATCAACATCTATAACTTCACAATCTTTTGGTATCTCATCAGCTATATCAATTATTTTTTCATCAAATACTAATATTTTATTTTCTAAAATTTGATTCTTTAATACTATTTTCCCATTAATTAAACATTTCACCTTATTCACCTACTCACTCAATACTATTTCATATTGATATTTATCTGTTCTAAATATCGATATGGTATACTCTATAGGATTACCTTCTTTATTATAAGAATTCCTATGAAGTTTAAGGGCTAAAGAACCTTCTTCTGTTTCAAGAAGCTTACTTTCTTCATCTGAAAGTATAATTGGCTCCATTACTTGCTCAGCTTTTTGTATCTTATAGCCATATTTTTCATTCAAAATTCTATATAATGAAGAATTATCTAATATTCCTTTTGTAAGACCTTTGCACATTTCTTCTGATAAATACACTATTTCTAATCCAAATGGCTCTCCATCTGTATATCTAAGTCTAATAATTTTATATATATTTGTTGTATTATCACTTATTCCAAGCTTTCTTTTTACTAAATCGTCTGGTAGTTCCATCTCAAAGGATAATATATCCGTTCTTATGTTTACTCCCTTTTCCTTCATTACATCAGTGAAACCTTTTACATTTGAGAACTGATACTTCTTTTTTTGCTTTGCGACGAATGTACCCTTTCCTTGTACCCTGTAAAGAAGACCTTCTGTAACTAAGCCAACAATAGTTTTATTCACTGTCATACGACTTACATTTTGTATATTACAAAGTTCTCTTTCTGGTATTATTGCATCACCTTCTTTAAGCTCACCTGTTTCTATCATCTCTCTTATTATGGCACTTAGTTGAGTATGCAATGGTATATTACTAGATTTATCTACTATTTTCATAAAATCACCACTTTTCAATATGGTATATACCAATTTTGGTATATACCAATTATACTTTAAAAGAAAATTTATTTCAATACTTTTAACTTATTTTGTAAAAATTTTAGGAAAATCTAAAGACAAAAAAGAAATTGGAGTTTATACTATATAAGAAGCTAAATAATTGAAAATACATGAATAATTACATTATTTATTATAAATTTCACTAATACTAATACATATACTGTGAAACACTACTACATAAGAGTAGTATGACTAAATTGTAAATATAAAATGAGAGGATGATTTTAATTTGATAAAAATAGGTGATTTTAATAAGCTTATAGTAAAGAGAAAAACAGAATTTGGATATTTCCTAGATGGACAAACTAATAACACAAAGGACGATGTGCTTCTTCACAATAGATTAATAGGAAAAAATGAAATAAATATAGGCGATGAAGTAAATGCTTTTATATTTAAAGATTCTGAGGATAGAACTGCTGCAACTTTAATACCTCCTTTAGCTAAAGTTGGAGATGTTGCATATCTAAAAGTAGTTGATAACACAGACATTGGTACTTTTATAGATATGGGGCTTACAAAAGACATACTAGTTCCTTTTAAAGCTAAGACTTATCCATTGTTTAGAGATGAAAAATATTTATTTTATATATATTTAGATAAAAGTGGAAGAATAGCTGCTACTACAGATATAGATTCATATTTAGAGACAGACCATACTTACAATGCAGGAGATGTGGTAAATGGAGTTGTGTATGGATTCCAAACCAACAACTCTGCTATGATATGTGTTGACAATAAATATGCTGGTGTAATCCTTCATAATGAATACTTTACAGAATTAAAAGCTGGAGATGTTCTTGAAAATTTACATGTTATAAAAATATATGATGATGGTAAATTAGGGCTTTCTCCTAGAGGAAACAGAAAAGATGAACTTGATACCTTAGAAAATAAAATTTTAAGCTATTTAGAAGGTTCAGATGGATATATGAAATTTAATGATAAATCTGACCCTAAAGATATTTCTATCTTATTTAATTCAAGTAAGAAAAATTTTAAACGTGCTCTTGGAGTACTTATGAAGAAAGACTTAATTTATCAAGATGAAGATGGAACTTATCTAAAGTAAATTATATAACACAAAAATCGAAGTAAAAATGAAAGATATTTTCTATTTCATATTTACTTCGATTTTTATTTAAGTTACTACCTATATTTATTGCGCATTTACTACATCTATTATGTCTAATTCACAAATCTTTTTAATTGGTTTTCTTACTGATAGTAAAGTTATTAGTATCATAGTCACCACAATGATAAACAGTAAATCAAAAGGTATTTTCCACTCTATATGAAATTTTAATGTTACTAAAGATACAAATATATACCTATGTAATATTAATCCAAGTACACTACCCAATAAACACCCACTTAAAGCATATGTACTTGATTCTACTATTACCATTTTTCTTAATTGCTTATTGGACATGCCTATTGCACGCATAATACCATAATAATTTATTCTACTTGTAACACTTATATTCATACTGTTTATGATATTAAACATACTTATAATCGCAATTATAAATACAAACCCATATACAAAAATTGCCATAGTGTAAAATGAATTTTTAGCTTCTAAGTTACCTTGTCGCTTATCTCGAACCTCTAAAGTATCATCTAACACACTTCTTATATTTTGAATTAAATTTCCAGGAGCATCTTCATCAACTTGAGTATCAATTATTATATAGTCTTTTATACCTGTTACATTTGTAAAAGTATTTTCAGATGTTATAATATTTCCAATATATTTGTCTTTAACATCAAATGGAATTGAAGAAAGTATACCTGCTACCTCTATCTCTTTCTTAGAATTTCCATTTTTAATATATATCTTATCTCCAATATTAAACCCATGACCTTCCTCTACCAATCCAAGATTTTCTGACTCTAATTTCTCTTCATTAATTTCCCCTTTTACTAGATACTTTTTAGCCCAGTTAAATTGATTCTTTTCATAAGAAATTAGCTGAGATTTTGCCCCTTTATTATTATATGTAGCCTCTATATCTGTCATCATTCTACTATATACTTTTTTTATTCCTTTGATATTACTTATTTCATTAATATCTTCTTTAGTAAGAACAGATTTAAAATCAGGGTCAACAATAGATATATGAGCAGCTTCTGGCTTTATAGGTTTAAGTGCTTGATACATAAAGTCTATAAATACACTAAAACCTAAAAATAACACAATACTAATAGCAAATGAAGAAGTCATAAGTATAAAAGATTTTTTTCTTGAAAAAGCATGATTTATTCCCATAGAAGTATCAATTTTAGAACTTCTTGCATTAGCAATTTTACTTGCTTTTTCATTAGTTAAAATTTCTTTGAACATTAGATTTCCACGTATAGCACTTAGTGGCGATACTCGAGAAGCTTTTTTTGATGGAACAACAACTGATAATATTACTGTTAAAAATCCTACTATTATTCCAAACACAATACCTATAAAGCTAACCTTTAAAATTGGCATAGAGCCAAATAACTCTGTATTCACATATTTGAGAAATATAGAGGCTATAATGGTTACAATACTTCCTAATAACAACCCTATTGGAATAGCCTTTACACTTAGAATTAAACTTTCTAAAACAACAAATTTTTTGACTTGGAGTTTTGATGCTCCCAAGCAACGTAATAGTCCAAAAAATTTTATTCTCTCTATTACACCCATATTAAAACTATTGTATATCATGATAATACTTGCTATTAACACAAGTATAAAAAGTACTCCTGCTGTCAAGTAAAGTGGTTTAGAATAATCAGAGTCACCTTGACCTATAATAGAAAGTAATTTTTCATTTTTACCAACTTGTTTATCACTTAAGTCTAAGGTGTTTTTAATATCAGAGGTTGCTTTTCTAATATTAACTCTGTCTTTAAATGTAATATAATAATTATTATATGTTTCTGATTTTTCAATAGCTTGTATACCTAGTATTGAAAGCATCAATCCATGTTTATCTGAGGCTTTTAATCCTGCCATTGATGAATATACGCCTACTATCTTATAGTTTTTATCTCTCCCATCTGCCAACCTTACTTTTATAAAGTCTCCTACTTTTAAATTAAATTCCTTAACTGCATCTATATCTATTAAAGTTTCATTCTCTCCAACAGGATAACGCCCTTTTATTATTTCTAGACCTAATTGTTTTGCTAAATCTTCATCTAAGCCTTGTATCAAAATCTCCCTTGATTTAAATTCTCCATTTTTAGCAACTTGTCCTCTCCCATGGTGAGCTATATCTACTCTACCACTTATTTTTGATATAGCTTCTTCATTAAGATTTTTAAGTACTATGTGCCAATTTCCATCATCCTTAATAAATTGTACTTTTTGACATTGTATAGCCATATCTGCTAGTCCAAAAATAGCAGTAACTAAACATACTGCAATGACAATACATAAAATTGTAGTTTTATTTTTTTTCTTATGTACCTTTGCATACTGTGGTACTAGTTCTAAGTAGCTTCTCATTCTCTATTCACCCCCAGGTCTTTAAGCACTCCATCAGAAACCTGTAGTATCCTATCTGCTGTAGAAGCTATATTTGTATTATGAGTTATCATAATAATAGTTTGATTATATTTTTCTGCTGTCACTTTTAAAAGTGAAATTACATCACTACTATTTTTACTGTCAAGATTTCCCGTTGGCTCATCTGCCAATATAATTGATGGCTTTGTAATCAGTGCTCTTCCAATTGCAACCCTTTGTTGCTGACCACCAGATAATTGATTTGTAAGATGGTTTTTTCTATCTTTAAGACCTAAAATTGTCAATATTTCATCTAGATAAATAGTATCTGGTTTTTTGTAATCTAGTAGTAAAGGAAATACTATATTTTGTTCCACAGTTAATTCTGGTATAAGATTATATGATTGAAATATAAATCCTATATTACGACGTCGAAAAATAGTCTGTTTTTCTTCTTTCATTGAACATATTTCTTTACCATCAATAAAGATTTTTCCTGAAGTTGGAGTATCAAGACCTCCTAAAAGATTTAATAATGTACTCTTACCTGAGCCAGATTCTCCAACTACAGTCACAAATTCTCCCTTAGAAACTGTAAATGATACATCTTTTAACGCCTCTACTTTTGTGTATCCATTTCCATATGTTTTACATAAATTATTAACCACAAGAATATCCATTTGCTCTCTCACCTTTCTAATTGATTAATATCATAATAATTCATACACCTTACTGTAAGATGTATCCTATCTTACATATTAGTAAGCTTTGAAAAACTTATAGTAAATGTACATCCTTGTGAAAAGTTACTTTCTACAGTGATGGTTCCATTGTGTTGTTTTATGATAGCTTTGACTAGTGGCAACCCTAGTCCAAGACCTTGATTATTTTTTGAAAACTTACTCCTATAAAATCTTTTAAATATATGATGTATATCTTCAATATGAATTCCATTTCCAGTATCCCTTACTGAAATAATAGTTGTTATAGGTGTTTCAATCCACTCTATCATTATTTTATCGTTCTCTTTTGTATTATCTAATGCATTTTTTATAAGATTACTTAAAGCTTCTGACATCCATTCATAATCGCAAAATAAGTTTGTATTTTCTAGGCCTCTTATAGATATAATCTTTCCTTCTTTTTCCGCTCTAGTTTCAAAACTATATAAAATTTTAGTAATCATTTTTTTTATGTTAACACTATTTTTGTTAAGAATTATTGTCTTTGAATCTATCTTTGTAATCTTTAATAAATTTTGTATCAATGATTCTATACGCTCTAATTCATTTTGACTCTTCTGGACAAAACCTTCAATAACTTCACTATTATGAATCTCTTCTTGCAATATCTGATTATACATCATCAATGCTGTAAGTGGAGTTTTTAGTTGATGTGATATATCTGAAATTGTATTTTTAAGAAATTCTTTATTCTGTTTTTCTTTCACTATATGCGTGTTTAGAGATGTTGACATAGCATCTATTGAACCAAATAACTTTGATAAGCTACCTTCTTCATAAGTATTTAACCGTACATTTATATTTCCATTCATAAATGAATCAATTTTATAACTAGCTTCTTCTATCTTGTTTTGTTGCCTAAAAAAATACACATACAATATAAAAATAATCATAGTAAAGAACACAAATAAATACAGAAACATAGTTTTTATATATTTACTTTGAAACAATTTCACACTTGGCATAAAACTATTATCTGTATCAAAGTCATATCCAGCTGTATTTAAGATTTCTTTTCCTTTTAAAATATACTTATCTTCATTAGTAGTAAATACTGCTGGTATTTTTGATTTATCAACACCCATACTATATAAGTATCCAGCTATATTATAATCATGTTCTACCAGTTCCCTTTTATAATCCTTAGTTATATTTATAATTACTATTTGACCCACTACTATAAACATCAATAAAATGGATATAATCGCCAAAAAAAATATTTTTATGTCTTTATTAGAAAATATCTTCATATTAACACCCTCACTTTATAACATTCCATTTGTAACCCATTCTTCTAATTGTTAATAAAAATTTTGGATTTTCTGGATTATCTTCAATCTTATTTCTCAGCCTTCTTACATATACTGATAGAGTATTATCATCTACAAAACTACCATTCCCATCCCATAACTTGTCCAATATATTTTTTCTCGTAAGTACAATATTTTTATTTTTCATAAATAAGAACAATAATTTATATTCTGCTGTAGTAAGCTCCAGCTCAATTTCATTTTTAAAAACACGATTTTCAAGTAATTTAACAGTAATAGTATTTGATTTTAATTCAGTTACATTTTCATTTGTAAAATTATAACGTCTAAGTAAAGCTTTTATTCTTGAAATTAACTCATTTAATTTAAAAGGTTTTGTTATGTAATCATCTCCACCCATATCAAGCCCCATCACTACATTTACTTCTTCATCAGAAGCAGTTAAAAATATAATTGGCACATTAGAAACTTCTCTTACTTTTTTACAAATATCAAAACCATTACCATCAGGTAAGGATACATCCAAAAGCAGTAAATCATAATTTTTTTCTTTGTACATTTGCAATGCTTCTTCTACTGTTCTTGCTACATCAACACTAAATCCATTCTTTTGTATAGAAAATTCTAATCCATATATCAAACTTAAATCATCTTCAACCAACAATATACTACTCATCTCAATCACTTCCATTTTTTTATTTTTTACTTTTCATATATTATATACCTAACTTATTATATTTTTACTCTTTTAAAAATATAATACCTTGAAATCAATGATTTAAATATTTTAAAATTATTTTTATATGATTTTATATCATTAATTTAATACTTTGAAATCTTAATAATTAAAAAAGCTTAAAATACACTAAGTATTCTAAGCTTTATTTAATCATATTTTATATATTTGTGTTATTTATCTTTTTAAAATACTATTTTCAATACTGCCTTTATCAAACATTTCATTATCTTTACCATTACCTATAGAAATATCACTTATATTTCTAATATTTGTTGAATAGTTACCACTAAGTTCCATCTTATCGAAATTCATATGCCCTAGCTTTTGTATTACAAATCCCATTGATGCAAGTAAAATAGCAAATATTATATACTGACTAAAGTTACTCATATAATAATTTATAATGGTATATTCATTTCCTGTGACTGTTAATTGTTTTGTAGATAGCATAGTATATATATATTCAGTACAATTTATAAATACATATATGCCATAAATAGCCAACAAAATAGATAAGCAATACATTATAATTGAAACTTTTGATATTTTTTTAAATTGCTTCACTCCAAAACTTTTTTTCAACTTCTCAATAAAATTTTTCATTTTAACTCCTCCAATACATTATTTAATAAAATATAATAATATTAGTATATAGAGTTAATGTGTTTATAGTATTAAGTTTTAATGAATTTTATATGAGTTATTGAATTTGTATAAGCTTATTTCCAGCGCTTTAATGTTGGAAAGAAATTATTCATCATACTTCTTGCTTCATCTTCAGTCATACCTTTATTACTTTGAACCATAGGAGGTATACAGATTTCTATCATCTCTTCCATACTTATATCAGCAGTAAATTCACCCTCTTTAAAACAATAGCTACAGTAATCATCACTTTTACTTCCATCTTTATTTGTTCCATACAATTCATTAGTACATCCCATTGGCATACCACAACATTGACAAAATCTAGTTTCTTCCATTATAATCACTCCTTGTATATTTTTCTTTGGCTCCTAACCATATTTAAATTATAGCAATATTAATATGACATGATTATGTCATATTAAAAATAAAAAGACTAATAAAATTATATATTAAGATATAAATTCTATTAGTCTATATTTTATTTACTCACTTAAATTTTTAATTCTTAAATAAAAGTTATATTCTATTTACTTTAGTTTTTATTGCTGCTTCTTTAACTGCTTCAGCAACGTTTTTTACTACATTTTTATTAAATACATCTGGTAATATATATTCTGGACATATTTCTTCATCAGTTATTGTATTAGCAATTGCATATGCAGCTGCTATTTTCATTTCTTCATTTATTTCTTTAGCTTTCACATCAAGTGCCCCTCTAAATATTCCTGGGAATGCTAAAACATTATTAACTTGGTTAGGGAAATCTGAACGACCAGTTCCCATTATAAACGCACCACCTAATTTTGCTTCTTCTGGCATTATTTCTGGAGTAGGATTTGCCATTGCTAGTATTATTGGTTTTTCAGACATACTTTCAACCATTTCTTTTGTTACAGTTTTTGGACCTGAAACACCTATAAATACATCTTTACCTTTTATAACATCTTTCAAAGAACCTTTTTCATTTCTTATATTAGTTACATCTAACATTTCTTTTTGAACCAAATTTAATCTTTCCATGTTAGCTTCCAACGCACCACTTCTGTTGCATAGTACTATATTTTTAACATTCATTTTAAGTAATATTTTTGCTATTGCTATACCTGCAGCACCTGCTCCATTTATAACTATTTCTAAATCTTCTATTCTTTTGTTTTCAATTAACTTTATTGCATTTATTATTGCTGCTGCCACTACTATTGCAGTACCATGTTGGTCATCATGAAAAACAGGTATACTCAAAGATTTTTTTAATCTATCTTCTATTTCAAAACATCTTGGAGAAGATATATCCTCTAAATTTATTCCTCCAAATACTGGTTCCATTAATTCCACAGACTTAACTATTTCATCTACATCTTTAGTCTTTAAACATATTGGAAAAGCATCTACATTTCCAAATTGCTTAAATAATATAGATTTACCTTCCATAACAGGTATAGCTGCTTCAGCACCAATATTGCCTAATCCAAGTACAGCACTTCCATCACTAACTACTGCTACTAAATTACCTTTAGAAGTATATCTATAAACATCCTCTTGATTTTCATGTATTTTTAGACAAGGTTCTGCAACACCTGGTGTATATGCTGTTGATAAATCATCCTTAGTTTTAACTTCTACCTTACTTTCTACATTTATTTTCCCTTTATTAACTTCATGCATTTCTAATGCCAATTTTGCGTAATCCTTAGACATCAATCTTCCTGCTACTCAAAATATGGTCAAATATATCCATATCGAGATTTTTCCTTCTTCACTGAACCTCGCCTTGCCTAAGCTACTACGATTTCATATAGTTCTCCAAAGGCTTAAATTCCGAAGTTAGCCCTCCGTACATATATAAGTGCTTTTGAACCACGTGTGGGCGAATTACTTTGTATTTAAGCTACCTTATATTTTTTAGCATTTTTAAGACTAATACTTGCATTTAAATCTCTATCAATAGATAAACCACAACTACATTTATAAACTCTATCTTTAAGTTTTAAATTCTTATTAATCTCTTCACACTGGCTACAAGTCTTTGATGATGGATAAAATCTATCAACAATTCTAAGTTCTATATTATTTTGCTTACACTTAGACATTAGTTTAGTTTTGAACTCAAAGAATTTCTGACTTGCTATAGCCTT
>NZ_JAGWCU010000056.1:0-13855 GCF_020657755.1 Clostridioides sp. ZZV15-6388
GCTTTTTAGATTCATACATGAATTATTAAATCTATAAGTTATGCTTAAGTCTAACTTATAGATTTAATAATTTTATATATAATTAATTCATGTTTAAAATTAATTCACATTTCAATTTTAATGTTTATAGACTATCTTATACTACATTTAGACATGTATTTTAAATTTTCTTATTACTTAATTTTCCATTTCCTTAATCAATGATACATTTTGTTTCTCTACAGAATTTAAAACATCTGTATCAGCTCCTATACTATAATCTGGCTGATACCATGACTTATTACTAAAATAACTCTTATATGGTTCTTCTTTAAATACATATCCATACCTTGCAAATATTTCGTTTCTTATATAGGCCAACTCCTCTTTACTATAAAGCCCAAGTTCATCTTTAGTTAATACTCTAGAATCACTATCATATATAATATAATCATCATCATAACTTACTTCCTTATTTTTCGTATTAGAACTTGAACCTGAATCACTTTTATTGCTCTTTTTATCAGTATTTTCACTATTTTCCTTGTTATTTATACTCTTAATAAATTTTTCAGCTTCTTCTTTGGAAATCTTATTAAGTGTGCCACTCACGTTATTAGCTTGCAATGAAATTTCATTACTAGTAAATTTAGTTATAGTAAATTTTTCCTTTGATAAAGTATCTTTTCCTTTTAATACTATGCTGTTACTATCTGAACTTTCTACTTCATATTTAACTGTATAATTACTTTCTTCTTCACTTTTACTATAAAGTTTTATCTTATTTGGCTCTTCAAATTCAAATATATTATATTCATCAGCTTTCCAAAAACCATTTAAATCTTTTGGCTCCAAATTTTTAGAGTAAATCAACTTATTCCCTAAATAAACTTCTGAATATTTCCCTACATTGTTTATTTCTATATTGTCTTTCCTAGTTTTTAAATTATAAAAATGTATTTCCTTATTTTTAGTAGAATATGCTATATTCTCTGAATTAAATGAATAGCCAACAACATCACTTGCTATCTTGTCTTTATCTAAAAATAACTCCCCACTTGATTTAATATAAAGTAATTCCTCATCATTAATAATAGATACATTAGAATTTTCTTTCATATCATTGCCTATTTTTTCGTCTTCTTTATTATTTTTCTTAATATATATATCTCCATCAGAATTTGTAAATACAATTCCATCTTTAATAAAACTTACATAATTAATGTCTGCTTTTATTTTATTAGACACCTCTTTACCTATTTCTTTCTCATACAATTCATCATCACTATTTATAAAATAAAATTTATTATCTCTATATTTATAAGACCTAACATCTGATGCTATTTTTTCACTAACATTATTTTTGTACAAATATAACTCACCTTTCAAATCCTTATAATTATACTCACTTATATACATAATTTCTTCATCATTAGATTTTACCCCCCATAAATTTGATACATCTGAACTAATTTTGACCTTATCATTTTTATCTGTACTTTTTAAATATAAATTGTCATCATTATTTATAAATATTACATCCCCTTTATTATTTACAATATCAAAGCTCTGTATATCAGTAGATATTTTTTCTTTATTTCCATCTTCTTTATATAGATATAACTCTTCATCTGTATTCATATAATATATGAATTTTCCATCTGTAGACATCCTATACAATACAACATCATTAGCTATTTTTTCTTTATCTTTTCCATCGTATTTTACATACAAAGATTTTTCTGATGATATATATGCTATAGTGTTTGAAGAAGGCATAAATTCATATGAATTAATTTCATCAGAAGATAAATCTGATGCTATTTTTTCCTTTTCTTTTTTTAGGTTATACTTATATAAATTATTTCCTTTATCTTGAATTAATATTGATTGTTCTCCATTTATATAATCTTTTTTAGTATATGTAGGTACATCTGATGCTATTTTTTCTTCATCCTTACCTTCTGTCTTTATGTATACATCTGTCATATCGTCTGAGTTATTCTCATCATTTTTTAATAGTATAAGAGAATTATCTCTGTCTGCTTGCTTACCTTTAGAACCATTTTTTGAACTACAGCCTGTACATATAAGTGCCAAACTTAAAACTATAAACAACCCTTTCTTAAACATTATTACTTCCCCCTCATGATAATGATAAAACTTTTTGTGTAATAAATATACTATTCAATAATTTTTTAGATTTAAATTACCTTATATATTTTTATACTATTTACATAAAGATAATGCTTAAATATAATTTATATTTAAACTTCCAAAAAATTACTCTACTAGTTATAGTATAGCACAATAAACGTTATCCAATCACACTCACTATTGTCACTCCAAAAGCTTTTAGTGCCTCTTGAAGCACTTCGTTTCCATCATAAGGATACCCAATAGGATTAAAATAAAGTTTAGCAGTTTGTTCACCAATCATTTCACAACCTTCTATTGTATAATCGCCAAGTCCAATTATTTATCCTCCTAGTATAAGTAACTTATAATTACATTGTATAATAAAATATGAATAAGCAAACTACATATATTTGTAAACACAATAAAAATAACTTGTATGTATCTAAATCAGATAGCACACAAGCTATTTATTATATAGAAAAATTATATAATCATATTATAGGTTACAATTATTAGAATTCAGCATTTTTAGGAGTTCTTGGGAAAGGTATAACGTCTCTTATATTAGACATACCTGTCATATACATAATTATTCTTTCAAATCCAAGACCAAATCCAGAGTGAGTAGCAGTACCAAATTTTCTAAGTTCTAAATACCACCAGTAATCTTCTTCATTTAATCCCATTTCATGAATTCTATCTAATAGTACATCTTCTCTTTCTTCTCTTTGAGAACCTCCAACTATCTCTCCAACACCAGGAACTAATAAATCCATTGCTCTAACAGTTTTGCCATCTTCATTCATTCTCATATAGAACGCTTTTATATCTTTTGGATAATCCGTAACAAATACTGGAGAATTGTATATTTGTTCTGTTATATATCTTTCATGTTCAGTTTGAAGATCACATCCCCATTCTACTGGATACTCAAACTCATGTCCTGATTCAAGTAATAACTCTACTGCTTTAGTGTATGTTATTCTAACAAATTCAGAGTTTACTATTTTATTTAGTCTTTCTAGCAATCCTTTATCTATAAAACTATTAAAGAATTCCATTTCTTCTGGAGCGTTTTCTAAAACATAGTTTATAACGTATTTTATCATATCTTCTGCAAGTTCCATATTATCTTCAAGGTCTGCAAAAACTATTTCTGGCTCTATCATCCAAAATTCTGAAGCATGTCTTCCTGTATAAGAGTTTTCAGCTCTAAATGTAGGCCCAAAAGTATAAACATTTCTAAAAGAAAGTGCCATTATTTCAGCATTTAATTGCCCACTAACTGTCAAATTAGCTTCTTTCCCAAAGAAATCTTGTGTATAGTCTATTTTTCCATCTTCTGTTTTTGGAATATCATTTAAATCCATAGTTGTTATTCTAAACATTTCTCCTGCACCTTCACAGTCACTACCTGTTATGATTGGAGAATGTGCATATACAAAGTTTCTTTCTTGAAAGAATTTGTGTATTGCATATGCAGCTATTGATCTTACTCTAAATACAGCTGAAAAAGTATTACTTCTTGGTCTTAAATGTGCTATTGTTCTTAAATACTCAAGTGTATGTCTTTTCTTTTGTAGTGGGTATGAACTATCTGATTCACCTTCTACAACTATATTTTTTGCATGTATTTCTACTGGTTGTTTAGCTCCTTCTGTAGATACCAACTCACCTTCTACAAGTATAGATGAGCTTATTGCCAATTTACCTATCTCTTTAAAATTTTCAACTTTTTCATCAAATACTATTTGCATATTTTTAAAGAAACTTCCATCATTTAATTCTATAAATCCAAAGTTTTTAGATACTCTAGATGTTCTTATCCACCCAGCTACTTTGACAGTTTTTCCTATGTACTGTTCTTTATCTCTGTACAATTCTTTTACTGTTATAAATTCCTTTTGCATTTTAAAGCCTCCTAGTTTAATTTTTAGTAATTTTTTCTAAATATAATTCCATAAAAAAAGCCCTTCATCCCTGTATAAAGGGACGAAAGACTATTACTTTCGCGGTACCACCCTAGTTGTCATAAATGACCTCTTAGTTAAGCAATGCTTAAAGCCTATAACGGTGCCTTCCGTCTAAGTCTACTTGCTAAATAAGCTTTCGATTAGAAACTCCAAGATGTTCTTCAATATAAAACTTGTATTGAGCTTTCACCATCCTCAACTCGCTAAAACTACATTTTATATCTACTCTTCTCTTCACAGTATTTATCTTCTATTATTTCCGCTAATTAACAAAATTATACCAATTTATAAATTTTTAGTCAATAAGTTTATACAATTGATATTTACTAGTCTTATATAATCTATAATATAAACATTTATATTCAAAAATTTATATTTCCCTTTCAAATGTTTATAAATTACATTTTGCCTTCTGACATCTATAAAAAAAGTAAAGTAGTATGCTGTTTATTAGCCTAAGTTTAACTTTAAGCTTTTTAAACTAATACTACTTTACTTAAATACAATAAATTATTTATTTTTGTTATCAAGTATAGAAGTTTTTACAGTTTACTTCCATTATCAACCCAATCTTTCGCTTCTTCAACGCCTTTAAGTGAAGGTACTGAAACTTTACTATGAGGTTTTAATTTTTCAACATCAGCCCATGCTGCTGTTGATTCATTTCCAACTAAAAGTGGACTTCTAAGTCTTTTGTTATCTTTACCTTTTAATGCTCTTGCTTTTTTACTTTCCAAAACTATCACCTCTATATATTTATTTTGTAATAGTTTTAGCAATTTTTCAAATTAAATTCATAAGTAAAATTTATAACAGATAAAATGCCATTATTTACATATTTTTTTTATTTATAAAGTATTTGCTATCTGTTGAATTGTATTTTTTAAATTTAAAATCCCATATCCCTGTGAAACATTTGGATATGTATATATATCGAGCTTCGTAGCTCCCAATATTAAATATGTTTTTAAAACTTGTGTAAACAATGATAACCTTGGGATATTATCTTGTTTTTCCAAGTATTCCATTAATAAGGCCAAGACTCCAGAAACTATAGAACTACTAACGCCTGTACCTGTTGCTGTATTGTATGTTCCATTTTTATATGTAGATATTATATCTACTCCTGGGGCTACTATATCTGGCTTAATTCCTCTTCCTCTAATTGGCCCTTTTGATGAACCAATCCACATACTATCAGTCTTATTATTAAATGTACCAACTGTAATTACATCATCACCAGCAGCATACATAGTTATTGTAGCCACTGAGTCTGGGTCTAAAAATCTTGTATCTGGTGCTATCAAGTTTTTATTTGGTAAATATATGTCATACTCTCCTCCTATTATGAGTTCTGGAGTTAGCCTCAACGTCCACACACCAGGTTTTATATCTCTCAGTCTTATCTCTAGACTTTCATTTCCAGAAGTGATATATGGATAGATGAATCTCATTGAATAAGTAGTATTTTCCAGATTAAACTTTCCTCTATATACATAAAAATCTGGGGAATATCTTATATCATGACTAACTTCACCTGAAGGAGATATTATTTGTGCCCCTATCTTATCTGGGCCATTTGTATTGAGTGTTATATCAAGTGCGTAATCGTCACCATCTTGTATTATTACATCTTGGACTTCATTTAAACTACTAAATCTTCCAGCATAATGAATATCTGTATTCCCTTGATTACCTGCGCCACTTACTAATACAACACCAGCACTACTTAATATATTAAATGTGTCTAATATGGAAGTAGTTGCTACAGCACCTGACTTAACTCCAATAGTAAGATTTATTATTATAGGCTTATTTTCTGTTTTTGCTATATTAGTAACATATGTTATAGCTGCTAAAAAATCTGAAACACTATAATTTATCCTTCCAGCATAATACGTATCTGTATATGATTTTAATTTAACCACTATCAAATCTGACTCTGTAGTTATACCTCTATATTGTGAATTTACTCTTCCATTTCCTACTAATATACCAGAAGCCAAAGTTCCAGTACCTATATTATCTTGACTTAAACTTCCATCATTTCTACTTATAGCTAAACTTAATTCACTTCTTGTAAATTCACTACCAAAAATAAATCCTTCTGGTGGTGGATTTGTATTTTCTTCCTGATCCCATAATCGTAAAACCTTACTTGTTCCATCTGCGTTCACAAAATCAGGATGTAAATAATCTATACCAGAATCTATAACTGCTAATAAAATTCCTCTTCCTGTTATATCATTATATGGATTCTCGTAAATATACTCTGCTTCAGTAGCTGTTGTAATAGTTTCTCCATTATTCATATTATTAGTTATTTCAATTAAACTACTCATTGGAGCAGATTCTTCCCACCAAGCAACTTGTAGTATATTATTTAAAATAGTTTCATCAAAGTCCATAGGTACATATATTACTGCAAGCTGACTATTTAAAACCATATATCTATTTATTCCATTTTGTTGAAGTGCAGTTTCTATATCACCCTGATAAATTATACAATAAGATTTTTCCATAAATCCCTCCTATCTTAACACATCAAACATACCTCTAACGTCCAAAGTTCCATATCCAACACTTGTATTTGGATACTCTGTAGTTTGATTTTTTCTAGCTCCAGCCTGCATAAAAGTTTTTATTTTTTGGACGTATGCTTGATTTGGATATCTCCTATCAACAAAAGTATATTGAAAATACATCGCAGCAGCTCCTGCAGCATGTGCACTAGCTGCTGCTGTACCAGTTATAGTTGCATATGTATTTCCAGGATATGCAGCTATTATATTAACTCCTGGTGCTACTAAGTCTGGCTTTAATCTATCTTCAATAGTTGGCCCTCTTGATGAACTTTGCCACAAACTATTATTAATAGTATTGTAAGCTCCTATAGTTATTAAATCGTCCTGAACAGCAGGATAATTTATAGTATAAAAAGGGTCAACCTCTCTAAATCTAGTTCCACTTTTTAAAAGAGCTCTATTTGGAAGATACAAGTTATATATTCCATTTACAATGTAAACCCCTACTAATCTAATCTTCCACACTCCTCTTTTAGCATTTCTCAGAGTAACATTGGTAAACTGCTGACCTGAAAAAGTAGTTGGATATACATATGTTATAGAATACTCAGTTCCTTCTAAATCAAATAAACCTGTTACCCTATTATAACTTGATATTCCAACACTTTTACTTTCTTCACCAGTGGGAGACACTATTATTACATCTGCCTTATCTGGTTTATTCAACCAAAGCTCAACTGATAATTCTTCTTCTTCTTCATTTAATTCCAACTCGACTTCAACAGCACTTCCTACATTTGGTATTCTTCCAGATGTGTGTGTCTGAGTGTTCCCTTCATTTCCAGCTCCTGCTGTTATACACAACCCTCTAGTAAAAAATGCTTTTTCACTATTACTTCTATTGGTCAATCCAACTAAACTATTGCTACCCAAAGATATATTTATTACTAATGGCCTCCCAAGTTCAAAAGATTTTTTATATGCATACTGAGACGCAGCAAATAACATTGCACTATTATAAAATCCTTCTATCTTAGCAGTTTTTATTATTATTAATTCAGCATCTTCAGCTATTCCTGCATATTCCTTATTTACATTACCAAGACCTGCACATATACCACTTATCATAGTCCCTTGCCCAACTTCATCTTGAGATAGACTAGCATCATTTTCTGCAATTGCTCTATTAATATCTTCTCGTGTATACTCTGTACCAATATAAAAACCTTCAGGTGGAGTTCCATCCTTTGTTTGGTCCCATAAAAAGGCTATTTTTGAGGTTCCATCTGCATATATAAAGTCTTTATGTAGATAGTCTATTCCTGTATCAGCAATTGCTATAAGAGTACCTCTTCCTGTTATTGTTATATTTGGATTATTTTTAAAAAAATTTACACCTATTTCTTCGGTTGCAACTACACCACCAAAAGTACCTTGATTAATCTCTCCAAGCAGTGTCATCTTTATAGTCGATTCCGTCCTTATAACTGATGGGAGTTCCAAAACTCGTTGTATACTATTATAGTCTGTAGTATTTATAGACAATACACCAAATGAGTCACTTAACTTAATAAAATCTTGACTCATACCCAATGAGGCTAACTCATCTTCAAATTCAGGAGTATGAATTACATTTATTCCTGCCAATGTTCCTGATTGTCTATCCATATTTTCACTTAGAAAATCCTCCAAATTTAAGTCATCATTTCTTTGAGCATTATAACCTTCTATAATTTTATAATTATTTTCTTCATCTTTAAATGACTTATTAATGCTTCTATATCCAATGTCTTCTGTTTCTAAGTCTTGATTTATACTCGATAAAGTATACAAATCTATGTCTGATAAATTTAAAAATCCAAATCCTGATGAATTATTCGGATATTGCTGGTTACTTAGTCTTCTTGCTCCCCTAAGAAGTAATGCTCTTAACTTTTGTGAATATAAAAATAAATCATTTCCATTTACAATTCCCCACTCCATAAACAACGAACAAACTCCTGTGACATGAGGAGTAGCCATGCTCGTTCCAGTTAATGCTCCACTTGTACCTCCTGGTAAAAAAGATATTATATCTTCGCCTGGAGCTAATAAGTCTGGTTTAAACACTCCTAATTGTGTATCTCCTTCGCCAGAAAATATGGATACTATATCTGTTCTTGAATTGAAACTACCTACAGTTATAACTCTACTTGCTGTTCCAGGAACTGTAACCGTAAGTTCTTGAGTTGGAATCAAAAATCTCGTGTTTCTATTTAATCCCTCAGAAGTTGGTAGATATATATTTATATTACCAGTTACAATATCTATAGGCTCAAATATAATTCTCCATAAACCAGGATTTATCTGTGTATTTGAACTTAACTGCAAAGTAACTCTTCTAGTAAGAGAATATGGTGCTATAGGATAAAAATAACCAGTAATTCTTGTCTCTCCTAAAGTATTTCTTATTTCACCTGAAGTTAGAGAAATTGATTGTGTCTGACTATTTGATGGACTTACTAAATGTACACTAAAATCGTCAATAAAATCTGGCCATATGTTTATATTTAATATACGTTCCCCTTCTCCAATTACAAACTCAACTTCTTCTGTAGTATTATTTTGAAGTCTAATCCTTTTATGACCCCCCTTATCTGCATTATTACCAGCCGCTACCACTATATTATTTTTCCAAAATAAACACATATCATCTATATACTGCTCAAATAAAGAAGTTCCTCTATGCGAACCTTCATTACTTCCATAGCTTATATTTAATGTGACAGGCATTCTTAATTCTAATGCCCTATCTAAAATAAATTTAATCGCCCTCATAAACTCTGTACTTCTTGAAAAAACATCTGTCTGTATATTTCCAACTCTTACTACTATTATCCTAGCATCACTTGCAATAGTTGAACAAATACCTGCAACATGTGTACCATGTAGACTAGTCGTTGAAATAGGTATATATGTATTACCAGCTATTGCATTATTTATATCTTCATTAATATATAATGTTCCTTCTTTAAAACCTGCTGGAGGATTTCCTTGTATAGACTGGTCCCAATAGTATAATATTTTAGACCTTCCATCACTATCTCTAAATACAGGCAAAGTATAATCTATACCCGAATCAATTATACCAATTATAGTCCCTTTTCCAGTTAATCCTGTTCTATTTTTAAAACCTGTTATCCCTGTGCTTGAAAAACTTTGGATGTCTTGAGTTTGTAATATAAAAGGTTTTTCTATAAACTCTATTTCTGGATAAGTCAGTAATCTATTTATATCTTCTTCATCACTTGATGTTATTATTGCATATGAAGAATTAAGTATTTCTACTGAAACACCTAATTCTTGCTCTAATCTTAATATATCTCCATTGTATTTTACGATTAATTCATAATTTATTATAATCACCTCAATTTCTAAAATTATTATTAATGTATATGTTTTTTGTAAGTCTAAAATGTATTAGGTTACATAATTTTTAAATTTCAATTATACAATTTATAATATAAAAAATGATGGTACATCTTTTAGATAATTTGTACCATCATTTTTTATATTATTTCGCAACCATTAAATTTTTCAATGATTTTTCCAATCCTTTTACAGTTAATGGATACATATTAAACTCACTTTGTATTAACCTTTGAGTCTGATACCAATAACTGATTGAATCCCATCCATCTCTCAGTTCTGGATTTAGCCACACAATTTTACTATACTTTCTTTTGAATCTTTTAAGCCACTCTATTCCAGGTGTATCATTATATGGACCTCTATAATTACCACCAATATGAAGTAACTCAGAAGGTGCCATAGAGGCATCACCAACGATTATAACTTTATAGTTTTTATCTATGTTTTGTAATATCCATTCAGTATCAGTAGACTTACTTAGCCAACATTCTGGTGTCGTAAATAATCTATCATAAAAACAGTTATGAAAATAGTATACTTTTACATCTTTAAAGTGATTTGATTTACTTACAGACTGAAATAATGTATTACATAAAGTACTATATCCTCTCATTGAACCCCCTGAATCTATAAGTAGCAAAAGCTTCACTGTATTTTTTCTTGGTTTTTCAAAGAATAATTTTAAATACCCTGCATTATTACAAGTCTCTTCAATGGTTTTATCTAAGTCAAGTTCTGTCTTTGGAGCATCTATTCTAGTAGAAAATTGACGAAGTCTTTTTAATGCAACTTGAAATTGACGCATATTTAAAACTTCATCATCTCTAAAATCTCTATACTTTCTTTCTCCTGCAACTTCAAGAACAGCCCTTCCATAGGTTGAAGTTCCACCTATACGTATACCAGTTTGACCTTTGCCTGAATGACCTAATTCAGAAGTACCTCCTGTTCCTATCCAGTAATTTCCTCCATTATGTGGAGAGTCTTGTTCTTTTATACGTTCCTCTAATTTAGCTCTCAATTCATCAAGGTTTATATTTGGATTTTGTTCTAATCTTTCAAATCCTTCTAAATCAACATTTGGCTTTTTAAGCCAGTTCATAATCTCTTCTGGAATTTCTTCTTTGTGTTCTATACCTTTAAAATACTCCAAAAATACTGCATCAAATTTGTCAAAATTACTTTCACTTTTTATTAAAATCATCCTACAAAGATAGTAAAAATTAGAAAAATTTGAATAACAAAGCCCTTTGTCCAGTGCTTCAATTAAAGTCATCCATTCATTTAAAGATATATCTAGACCTCTTGCTCTCAATAAATAAAAAAATTTAATAAACATAATTATTCAGCTCCTATTGACTACAAACGTTTTTGCATAGATTCAATATCCTCATTATTTTTAAGCAGTATCCCTGCAAAAGGAACCTCTTTTTCTATTTTTTCAATTGGAATTCCACTCAAAGTCAATGCTTGTATCCAGTCTATTAATTCTGATGTGCTAGGTTTCTTTTGTATCTCTCTTAAACTTCTAATCCAATAAAAAGTAGTCATTACTTGTTCCAATAAATGTTCTTCAACTTTATCAAAATGTACTTTGACTATTTCCTCCATCATATCTCTATCAGGAAATTCTATATAATGAAATATACATCTTCGTAAAAAAGCATCTGGAAGCTCTTTTTCTGCATTCGAAGTTATAATCACTATAGGTCTTTGTTTTGCTGTTACAGTTTCTTTTGTTTCATTTATATAAAACTCCATTTTATCTAATTCCCAAAGTAGGTCGTTTGGAAACTCTAAGTCAGCCTTGTCTATTTCATCTATCAAAAGAATTACTTGTTGCTGTGAACTAAATGCTTCTCCTAATTTACCATATTTTATGTACTTACCAATATCATCTACTCCTTCACCTCCAAATTGACTATCATAAAGTCTTTGAACAGTATCGTATACATAGAGTCCATCCTGTGCTTTTGTAGTTGATTTTATGTTCCAAATTACTAAATCTTTTTGTAGTTGATTTGAAATTGCTTGTGCAAGCATAGTTTTTCCTGTTCCAGGTTCTCCTTTAATTAAAAGTGGTTTTTCAAGTGCTATAGCAACATTAACTGATGCCATTAGTTCTGGTGATACTACATAATCACTACTTCCTTTAAAATTACCCATTTCTTTTTTTATCATAAGTCCTACTCCTTTTAAACAATAAATTTTCTAAATGTATATGACTATTATATTACTATTTTTGATATAAAATAGTAATATAATACATTTGTATATCATTACTCTAAAATTCTATATATAAATAAAATTACCTCTAAAATATTTAAATTTTATCTTTATTTGTCATAATTAAATGAAATATATATTTTTTAATAAGTGCAAGATACATTATCTTATAAAAATATAAGTCATAAAAAGCGATGATTTAATTAAAACCATCGCTTTTCATAAATTTGAGTTATAGCTAAATATAAAGCAATTAACTTTTAGATTTGAGTTATCAATATAATGTTCTGTATATATTTACTATTTCTTCTTTATTAAGTTTAACATAACTTTGATTTAATAACCTTTGTTGACTATCCAAGACACTGTCTGCAAAACTATTTATCTCATAATCTTTCATTCCATATTCTCTTAAACTTTTTCTTGTAATAATTTTATTAAGTAGTTCTTCCATTTTTTCATATACCTCTGATACTTTACAATTCATTATTTCACTCAAAAGCATATTTATTTTTGCTAATTTACCATCTGGTGATAATCTATTATATGTTTTAAACACTTCTATAAAAAACTGATAATTAGCTTCCCCATGAGTAACATGATAAACTCCACTTAATGGGTATGAAAGTGCATGTACTGCTCCTGTCCCAGCATTTCCAAAAGCAATACCAGCTAAATCACTTGCAACCAAAAAATCTTCTATAATATCAAATCTATAATCTTTTCCATTTAACACAATTTGCTGAAATCCATTTAAAATCATCTCTATAGCTTTGGTGCTAAAAATTTCTGTATAAATACTCGCCTTTGGAGATACAAAAGATTCTATAGCATGTATTAAAGCATCAATTGCACTTGTAGCAAAAAATGAATATGGAAGCTCTAGTAATAACTCTGGAATTAAAACTGCATAATCTGGAAATAATTCATCTACAGCTAATCCAAATTTCGTATTCATCTCTGTTATTTCTGCAATTGAAATATTTGACACCTCTGAACCTGCTCCACAAGTTGTAGGAACAGCTATTAATTCTCTTATTTTTTCTAAAGGAACCTTTTTTTGAAATAAATCCCTTGATTTCTTTCCATCTTTCAGTACTAACAACTTTGCCATATCAATAACTGCTCCCCCACCAATAGCAATAATTCTTGTACAATTAGTTTTTGAAAAATCATCCAATAATTTATCCATCATTATATCATCAGGTTCACCAGTTCCATACTTACTTTTATATTCTACATGTGCATCCAAACCAAAGCTTTTAAAATATGTATCATATGCATTTTTACTTGTTAATATAAAATCTGATTTACAAATCTTGAATTCTTCTATAAATTCTTTTGAATTTTTAAATTTATGAACTTGTGTTTTTTGCTGAAATAACTTCATGACATCCTCTTTTCTTCAACTTATAACTTGATGTTTTTTTTAAATAATCTGTAATATAATTATAAAATTTTTATTTTTTATATGCAAGTTTTACCATAGGTAATTTATATTTTAAAATATCTTAATATAGGTCCAATATTCTATAAAATAAAATTAATTCACTATAAAAGTAATCTAACTTTAAAACAATTGAACAAAATTAAAATCTAAAG
>NZ_JAGWCU010000057.1:0-12390 GCF_020657755.1 Clostridioides sp. ZZV15-6388
GTATTATATCAAATCTGAGTTATAAATACTATTAAATAATAGTAAATAGTAGTGAAATACGGTTGTTTACTATTATGTATTATTATATATATAACTGACATTTAACTGACATTTAAGAAAAATATGATGATTACTGACATTTAACTGACATAAAACTGAACATTATTTAAAGAGAACATTACTTATATTTTCAGAGGCTTCTTTATCCATTTCGTCTAAAATATGAGAATATCTATTCATAGTTATTTTTATATCTGTATGTCCTAATCTTTCAGAGATTATTTTTATATTAGTTCCAGCTAGAAGAAGTAAGCTTGCATTTGTATGTCTTAATTCATGTATCTTTATGTGTCGAAGGTTATTATTTTTTAATAGTCTTTTGAAAGGTATACAAAAATTTGGTTGAGTCCAAGGTTTAAATTTTGAGTTTAGACATACTAGGTCTAATTCATTTTTTAATATTCCTTGTAATTTTAATTTGTTTTGTTTTAGCTTTTCTTCTTTTAATAAACTTATTAATTCATCAGGTGCTGATAATGTTCTTTTTGATTTCGATGTTTTAGGTTCTTTAAAACTTACAACACTATCAACATATACTAAAATTTGATTTACATGTATAGTTTTCTTATCAAGTTCTATATCAGACCATCTAAGAGCTACAGTTTCTCCAAAACGTAATCCAAGCGTTAACATTAGATAAATAGGGATAGATAAAATAGTATCTTTAGATTTTTCTAATAAGGATTTAGCTTCTTCTTTAGTGTAAAAATTGTGTGTCGTAGTATCCCTTTTATTTGGTGTTATTATAAATTCGCATATATTTTCTTGTATTTCTTTCAGTCTATATGCTTCTTTTAATACAGCTTTTAAAAAACCTACTATATTTTTTGCAGAGTTTAATGCAGTTTTATTATATATAGTGTTTATATAAGTCTGTAATATAGAAGGTGTAATATCTGTTAATTTCATTTCATCAAAAAATGGCTGAATTTGATTTTTTATTATATCTCTTCGGTTTTTTAACGTATTAGGAGAGAAATTTATTTTTTTATCTTCTAAATATTTGACGCATCTATCAACTACAGTAATATTGCTTGGAGCAACAAATTTATTATTGTTTATAGTAGATTTTATTTCAATTAAATGTTTCTCAGCATCCTTTTTCTTTTCGTAACTTCCATAACTTTTCTGTTTCTTTTTACCAGTTTCTTCTTCCATATACTCCACATATACATGAAATTTTTCTCCCCTTTTTCTTATAAAAGCTGATTTGATGTTCATATGTACACTCCCTTTATAAGTTTTTATATAAAAGAACAGTTGGACTGCTCTAATTATGTCATTATCTTATTTCATACAATACCATACAGGCACAGTCTTAGAGCTTCTTTTTCATATTATTAATTCTTTACAGTTACATTATAACACGTATTTGTATACTCTTAAATTAACAGAAAGATAAATATTGTGAAAGAAGGAAAAGAAAATTAAATGTAGAATTATTAAGATGTATGGTATTTCATATATAAAAGGGGGAGATATTGTGAAATTAAAGAAATTATTATCACTAGGGTTAGCCATGTCAATGTTTATTGCTGGTTTTCCTATATCAGCTAATGCACTTGATAAAATTGATAAGATTCAAGGAGCAGATAAATACGAAACTGCTGGTATCATAGCTGACAAACAAAGTTATACTACTGCAATACTTATAAATGCAGATAGTACAATGGCTGATGGATTAAGTGCGAGTGGGCTTGCAGGAGCAACAAATGCACCAATTCTTTTAACTAAGAAAAATAATATACCTAATGCAACTCTTAAAAGAGTAGAAAAAGCTAAAAAGGTATACATAATAGGTGGAGAAAGTTCTATTGATAAAGCAACAGAAACTTTTCTAAAAGATAAAGGAATAGAGACTAAAAGACTTCAAGGTAGCGATAGGATTAAGACAAGTTATAATGTAGCAAAAGAAATAAATTCTATTAATAAAGTAAATAAAGTGATATTGACTAATGCTTTTAAAGGAGAACCTGATGCAATGAGTGCTGCACCTGTAGCAGTTAGAGATAAAGCAGCTATAGTATTAACTGATGGAAAAAGTGTGCCATTTAATACAAATGGTGTGGAAAGTTATGTAATAGGTGGTACTTCATCAATGAATGACAAACTAGTTAATGATACTAATTCAACTAGATTGGGCGGAACTGATAGATATGATACTAATAAAAAGATAATAAATAAGTTCTATAGTGGTTTAAAAGAATTTTATATTGCAAGTGGAACTGATTTAGTGTATGCACTTGTTGGCTCTACAATGGCTAAAAATACTCCAATTGTGTTAGTTGATATTGGAAGTAATAAAGATATACTTAAAAATGCTGCAAAAGTAACAGGGATAGGAAATCTAAGTGATAAAATTATTCTAGAGTGTGAAAATACCATTAATAATATTAGTCTTCCATCTTCAAATAAAAATATAATATGTGGATTAAAGGTTGATTTTGATTCAAAGCACATAATTTGGCAAGACAAAGGAAGTTATCTTGAATGTTATGATGATAACCTTGAATATTATACTGAAAAATATAAAGACCCAACAGTTCCTATAAATATAGAAAATACAAGTACACAAAATTTAGATATAACAAAATTAAAAGTTTATGGAGAAGCTAATTCAACATTATATATGGGGCAATATGCTAAAATAAAAATGGATTTTAATAGTTTTAGTGTATTAAAACCAGGAGAAAAATGTACTATTTATTTAGATATAATTTCCCTAGACCCGTCAAGAAGTATGACATTAACATTTTCTTATGTAGGTGATAAAGAAAACTATAAATATGAACAAGGTTTGGCAAGTAGAATATTATTTTATAATCCAGATGGAGAAGATTTTTTTGAATATAAATAACTAGTGGGTATGTAAATTAATAAGGGTTTTATAAGTTTAATTTTTTTATTTTCGTTTTATATTAACTAAGTGGTATGTAAAGAGTCCTAGCATTAAATAGATAGGTATGGCTAAATCAGGTTTTATATTAACTATGTGGTATGTAAATGTAAATTTATTTGCTAGAAAGTCACAACTTAATTTCGGTTTTATATTAACTAAGTGGTGAATTTAAGAAGTTACAATGAGTAGAAGAAGATTTCTATTTATTGTAACTTTTTTATTGCAAATTTAAAATTATAATATATTATAAAAATCATTATAAAAAGATGATTTAATAAAAAAATATAATTAAAAACTCGATTAATAATATATAAAATTGGAAAAAATAACCAACTGTCTACAAAATCTGCGTTTTTTATTACAATTACGAGTTTTTTATTGCATATATTTAACAAAAGTATTATCATGTAAGTAAGATAATTATCAAAGACAATTCTGAATAGTCTAAAAATATTTCGGGGGTTGAAAGGGTGTAATTACATGATTTTTATTTAAAATTTGTTGGGACTTTTTAACTAAAAATAAGAACATAAGTTCTGATAGGGGGATAATAGTATGGAAGAAGAAATTTGCTATAAACTATTAATTTTTTATGAGGAGTTAGAAAATTTAAAAAGGAAAGATGAGATAAAGTATAGTGAATGTAAAGAAGAATTAGAACCATTACTAAACATAAAAAAAGAGGATTAGTTCCTCTTTTTTATTTATTAGAATTATTTTCTTCAGAAAAAAGTTTAACTATTTTTAAAGCTTTATCTTTAGAATCTTCATCAAGTTTATTAAAGTGTTCTAATAATTCTCTCATGTCGTCAGTAGGATTTAATTTTTCTATTAATTCTTCTTCTTTCAAATTAGAAATATTAATTTTTATGTTAGTTCTTCCTAATAAATAATCAGTTGATATATCTAACATGTCAGCTATATGCTTAACAATATCCAATGAAGGACTTCTTTTTCCTGTTTCATAGCCATTATAAGTTGTAGTTGGCATATTTAATTTACTAGCCATTTCTTTTTGCATTAAACCGAGTTCTTCTCTAGCATCTCTTAATCTTTTAGCAAAGACATTTTCTTCATAATACATTTTATATTCCCCCGTTATAATCAATCTTAATCGTTATTTTACTACAAAATACGCGTTTTGTGTATTAATTACGCAAAATGAATTTTTTTTATAATAAAGTATTGACAATACGCAAAATGCGTATTAATATATAAATATACCGATACTCAAAACGCGGAATTGAGAGGTGATAAGAAGTGAAAAATTATACTTTAAAAGAACTTAGAAAAGAAAAAAATTTAAGACAGAGAGATGTAGCAGACAACATTGGAATGAAGATAACAACATATGCAAGTAAAGAGAATGGTGCTAGAAGGTTTACAATAAAAGAAGCACTTGCAATAGCTGAGTATTTTGGGAAAGATTTAAAAGAAATTTTTTTGAATACTTGATACTCAATATGAGTATAAAAACATAAAAAACTTAAATTACAAGAAAGGAGCTTTAAATATGAATAATTTACAAACAATCAAAGAACAAGAATTATTAGGTAAAGAATTTAAAGTTTATGGAACTTTAGAAAATCCACTATTTTTAGCTAGAGATGTAGCTGAATGGATAGATTACAGTAAGACAAGCGAAGGATACTATAATACTTCTAAAATGCTAATGAGTATAGATGAAGATGAAAAAGTGACTATTACAAATAGTAATAGTGGTGGAAATAAATTATTTTTAACAGAAGATGGATTGTATGAGGTTTTGATGCAAAGTAGAAAACCAATTGCTAAACAATTTAAAAAAGAAGTTAAAAAGATACTAAAAGAAATTCGTAAGACTGGAGGATATATACATACAACAAATAATATGTCAGATGACGAAATCATGGCAAGAGCATTACAAGTAGCTCAAAGGAAAATAGAAAGTAAAAATAGAGAACTGGAAGAAAAAAATAGATTTATCAATCAAATAGCATCCTCAAAAAATAGTCTACTTGTGAGAGAGGTAGCAAAAGTAATCTCTAAAAGTAACGGGATAATAATCGGTGAAAAAGGCTATATGAAAAATTAAGAATATGGGGTTTGGTATTTAAAAATTCAACTGAACCAAAACAATTTGCAGTGGAAAAAGGTTATTTAGAAACTGTAGAAGGTACTAGAGAAACATCAACTGGTGTATTTACTTATAGAACAACAAGAGTTGCAGGAAAAGGTCAAGAGTACATTCTAAAAAGATTATTAAAGGAAGAAGAAGAACAATTATCAATGTTAAGTTAAATCATAACAGTACCTTGAAAATTAAATACAGAATATTTTGAAAAGGAAGTGATTACATGAGTAATAAAAAGAAATATACCTTGAGTATTACAGAAGAATTATATAATAAGTGCAAAGAAAAAGCTAATCAAAGAGGTATGTCAGTAAATGAGTACATACTATCAGTGATTAGCAAGAATTTAAAAAATATTTAATTTTTATTAACTTAAACATTAATTTTACCATTTATTTTTTCATAACTTTCAACATGTTTTTTGATTAATTGTTCTATTTCTTTATTGGCAGAACGACCTTCACTTTCAGCTATATACTTGATTTTTTCAAGTAGATTATTATCTATTCTAAGCGTGTATCTAGGTAATTTTGATGGCATAAATATAGCACCTTCCTTAAGTCTAAATGATGTCACTATTATACCACGTAAATTCTTTCAAAAAAAGTATTGACGCAAAGGTGACGCAATAGTAATATAATAAACAAGGAGGTGGTTCAAAAGTGACGGCAAAAAAGAGAGTAACTGTTAGAATGCCAGACGAATTAAATGAAGAGCTACATAGACAATCTCAAAGAAAAGGATTAAGTAAAAATGCTTTTATAATAAATATCTTATGGAAAGAATTTGAGGATTTGCAAGACTTAAAAGATGAACAGGAGGTTGATAAGTATGAATAACTTACAAATATTTGAAAAGATGGAGTTTGGACAAATAAGAATGGCAGAGATTGATAATAAGCCTTATTTTGTGGGAAAAGATGTTGCAAAGTCTTTAGGTTATAAAAATACTAATGATGCAATTTTAAGACATTGTAAAGGGGTAGTGAAACACGAGGGGTTTAAAATTAATGGTATTAAGATTGCTTTGATAACTGAGGGTGATGTTTACAGATTAATAGTAGGGTCAAATCTTCCAAATGCAGAAAAGTTTGAGAGTTGGGTATTTGATGAAGTGCTTCCAACTATTCGACAAACTGGTCAATATCAAGCACAACAGCATGTAATAACAGAACTTACAGGAACTATAGGAGATTTAAAAGGAACAATAAAAGAATATAAAAAGATGTGCAAGATAACTTGTTCTAAGAAACAACAATATTCTAGATACATAAAAAATAGATTGGATATAAATAAGGCAAATAAAGAATATAACCAAGTAAAAGCGAGATTATTTTTAATCCTTGGTGTTGAGAAATGGGAAGATATAGACTTTGATACTTCAAGTAATCTAATACAAATTATAGATGATTGTATAAGAGTTATAAAGTCAGAGAGACCATACAAGCAGTTGAGTTACTTTGAAAACTGAATACAGAATATTCAAAATATATAAAGGAGGTATAAAAATGAGTACAGCATTACAATTCATAGATACAAAAGACTTAGTGCAAGAGCTAATGCGAAGAGACGATACAACAGACATCATTAAGATGTTTTTAGATAGAGAAGGAATTAAAAGAATGGATTTAGTTACAGTAAAAGAATTTAGAGAGTACTTAAAAGTTTCAGATGCAACTGCGAGAAATATGATAAGGGAAGCAATGGCACAAAACCATTATACTGTAATTCCTTTGGGGAGTTCATATAGGATAGATTTAATTTCTTTTGAAGAATACGTAATGAAAAATGCACTGAAAGATAGAGCTGTATTGAAAAAGAGAAAGGGGGTGATTTAGTTGAGTGTAAAGGTGTTAATAGCTTATGTACAGTTTTGTAAGCAATATAATAAGAAAGCGAGTTTTGAAGGTCTTGAAAAATACAATAAGGGGATAGTGATATGAAAATACTTAAAGTAAAATTTCCTACAAAAATTCTTAAAGCAGGTAAAGCAATCAGAGTAACATGTGCAAGATTTGGTTTTGAAAGCGATTGTATAATAACTCAATCACAAGAATTTGAATTAACAGTAGTTTATTTTGATAAAGAATTAGATGATTTAGTACAATCGTCTATAACTATAGATGATGCAATAAGCTATGATTATTGTATTGAAATGCTAAATTAAGGGGGATTAATCATGAAAAGTTTAATTATAGTGAGAAATGCAGTAGAGCAACAACTAAATAGAGCTAATTTAGAAATAAATAAAAATGAGCAACTTTATACAAAACTCAGAAAAAAAGAAAAAAGAGATATATCAGATGAAATAGAGCTAAGTAATGCTTTAAGAGAAAAAAGTGTAAATGAAAGATTAAAAATATTTGCTGAGTCATTACTAAAAATCATAGATACACAAATTGAAATAAAAGAATATGAAGAAAGTGAGGATTACAAGATATTTCAATTAATTTCAGAAGAACTTGAAAGAGATATACCTATAGATGTTCAGATATAAGAAAAGAGCCATCATGACTGGCTCAATTCAAAAGTACATCAAATTTATGTAGCTATATTATAGCACAAGGGGGAAGAAATGAAAACAAGAAATGAAATAATTAAGGATTTAGAAGATAGATTATTCATGTTAAAGTTTACTAGATTTGAAGGAATTGAAGCAGAGCAAGCTTTAGGAAGTATTGCAGGACTAGAATATTGTATAAAAAGGCATAAAGAAAATTGGACAATAGAGCAGTTTAAAAAAGATTTAGAAAAACAAAAATCAGATGGATTATATGGAGACTATATAGATGGATGGGAAGGCGTTTTAAAAAGAAATATAAGGGAGATGGAGGGGTTAGAAAATGAATAACAAGGCTTTAGAATTAGCAACATGTACTTTAGAATCGGGTCAAATACTTGATTATACAACAGTAAAGAATTATTTAGTAAGTGGTAACGGAAATGTAACCGACCAAGAAGTTCTAATGTTTATAGAATTATGTAAGGCTCAAAAGTTAAATCCATTTATAAAAGAAGCATATCTAATAAAGTTTGGTAATTCACCAGCAAATATAGTAGTTGGTAAAGATGTATTTGTAAAAAGAGCAAATAAAAATCCCAACTTTGAAGGTATGAAAGCAGGAATAGTAACTGTAAATAAAAATGGAGAAGTATTTGAAAGGGAGGGCAGTTTAAAGCTACCACAAGAAGAACTAATCGGTGGATGGTGTGAAGTATCAGTTCGAGGTATGAGGTTTCCTACAAAGTCTGTAGTGTCTTTAGAAGAGTATTCAAAGAGCCAAGCTACTTGGAAACAAATGCCTTGTGTAATGATAAGAAAATGTGCAATTGTTACAGCTTTAAGAGAAGCATTTCCAGAGGATTTACAAGGATTATATGATAGTGCAGAAATAAAGACTGTACCCGATAAATTACCTCAAAAGCCTATTGAAATAGGTAAGGCAAGTCCATCACAAAAACAAGGAATACTTAAGTTAGCATCAATGAAAGGTTTGTATGATTATGAGAATAAAAAAGATACATCAAAGTTAGAAGAATTTTGTGAGAGTAATGGATTTGATTTAAAAGAACTAAAATTTGAAGAAGTAGATGAATTAATTGAATTACTAAGTGAATATGAACCAAAAGATGATTTTATAGATGCTGAGTTTGAAGAGGTGAAAGAGGATGAAGTTGAAATAAAAGAAGAAGTTGAAAATATAGATTACCAAATAAGTATGGAAGAATCTATAAATGTTGATTAAGTAGGTGAGACACCTTGAAAGAAGATAAGTCAGTTTTAGAGAAATTAAATATATTAAGTGGTGGATATGGTCTTATGCCAAGAATAATAGCAAGAGATAGGTGGTTGACAGTTGGTGCTAGAATGCTGTATTCATATCTAACTAGTTTTGCAGGGAATGATGGAACATGTTTTCCATCTAGAGATTTAATTTGTTATGAACTAGATATATCAAAAGACACATTTACAAAGTACAAAAAAGAGCTAGAAATGAGTGGTTATATAAGGATTCATAAGAATAAATCCAAACAAGGTAAGATGCAAAACAATATATATGAAATAGTATTTGATAGAACCTATATAGAAGAATGTATTTCTAAGAGAGGTTTAAAAGAAGAGAAAAAGAAGAAAAAGCCATGTCCTAAAAAGCAAGACACGGAACCATATCCTAAAAATGTAGACATGGAACCATGTCCTACTTTTCCGGACACGACTCAGCCGGACACGGAAAATATGGACACTAATAGTAACAGTATTAATAGTAACAGTATTAATAATATGTATATAGGAAAGCAACCTGTGGATAACTTTTTAAAAGAATTTAAGAAGCTCTATGAAGAAAATATAGGAGTAATATATCCAGTTACAGCTGAATGGTTATTAGAAGTATCTAATGAAGTAGATATAAGAGTATTTAAAAGAGCTATAGAGATATGTGCTGAAAAGATGAATATGAATCTAGCATACTTAAAAGGAATCCTTAAAAAATGGAAGGATGCAAATATAACTACATATGAGCAACTAGAATCATATAGATTGCAACATGAAAATAAGAAAACTAAAAAAGTAACTAATAACCAGTTGAGCAAGAATAAGTTTGCCAACTTTGAACAAACATTTACTAAGTATTCAGAGGATGAACTAGATAACATAATTAAGAAAAGTCAAGATGCTAAGTTCAAATAAAATTAAACTTCTAGGAAGTAATATATTGATATTTACTTCCTAGAAAGGGGGTACAAAATGGGTAAAATATATGCACAAAAAAATGGGTCTTTAAATGATGCAGATAGATTAGAAATAGCAAGATTACTTATAAAAGCAGGTTATACAGTAAGACTCGATAAAGAGAAGGAAAACAATAAGAGTATTAGCTGTGTAGAGTATTTTGTAAAAGAAGAAGTATAAAGAGTCTAGTTGAAATATAGGAGGTCCGAAAGTGAAATGTGAATGTGATAATGGAAGTTTTGAGATAAATGATACAAGAACTGAAGAAGTAACGTTCGAGAGTACAGAAATAGACAATCCGTTTGAGAGAGTAAAGTATGAAGGTAAAGCTACTTTTGAAATAGTATCTGGATGGGAGTATCTACAAAGAGAAATGTTGTGGCTTAAGATATTGCATTTATCAGCAGGTGTAGCAAAATCAATGAGATATAAAATTTTAGGTATTTTAAAATAAGGGAGAGATTTAACATGGCTAAAGTTTGGATGGATATAGATACTTTCTTTAATAAAGTTGAGAAAGCAAACAAAATAAAACATGGTGAAAAGTTAAGAAAAAAATTAACAAGTTGTAAAAGAATAAGAATAGCAAATATCAATACAGGAGAAGTTAGAGAGTTTGAAAGTGCTATAAAAGCAAGTGAATTTGTAAAGCATAGTAGCGACTTTCCTAGCTACTTAGCTAGAACTAAAAAAGTATCTAGGGATGGGTGGAAAGCTGAATATATTTAGGAGGAATAATGGAAGTTTCAAGGACTGAATATACAATCAAAAGAGCAAAAGAGTTGTATGACAATGGAGAGGATATATTTATTGCTATAGATAAGGCTAGAGAAGAATATGAGGAGATGATTAAAAGTGAATATCTTAGCTAGTGTGATATTAGTAATAGGAAGTTTTATAGCTGGCAGGGTTTATGAGTATAGATTGAATTTAAATGAAAATGATGAAATTGATTCAAAGTTACTTTTAGATGTTTTTAATGAAATCAGTGTGTTAAGAGAAGAAAATAAAAGTCTTAAAGAAAAGTTACAAGAGAAAGAGTTACTATTCATCAATAGATTAATAGATTTTTTACATGATAAAAAGGTATGCGAATGTTGTATTTATGACTGTAAGATTGATGATATTGAATATGATTGTGAAGATGGTATTAAAAAGTGGCTTGATAGCGAAGAACTTATATTTGAATAGAAGAAATATCTAATTAAAACAGTTTAGAGAGTTGCAAAATGTCTTTTAGTATAAATTATTGTTGAAGTGTTTTGTGACTCTCAAAAATGAAATAAAGGAGTATTTAAAATGAAAAAATATAAAATTAAGTTTGAGGAAAAAGTGACTTTAGAACATGAAGTTATAGTTGAAATTCCAAACGAAATAAATATAAATGATATTTGTAACTGTATAGAACAAAAGTGTCAAAGAATATATGATATAGCAGATTATATAAGAGAATTTAATGGGAGACAAATAGACTTTGTAGAAGATACTTGTGGAGAGACTGAAATGGTGGTTGAATCATTTAGAAAATGCAAGGAGTGATTTTATGAAGTATATTGCAAGTTTTAGTGGAGGAAAAGATTCGGCTGCAATGCTTCTTTTAATATTAGAAAAGAAATTACCTCTTGATGAAATTGTATTTATAGATACAGGAATAGAGTTTGATGAAATCTATAACATAATAGATGATTTTGAGAAAAGAATAAACTTTAAAATAACAAGAATTAAAGCAGAAAAAAACTTTGAAGAATACTTTTATACTGTTAATAAGCGAGGTAAGCGTAAAGGGCAAATATGGGGTTTTCCTTATCTTTTAGGGGCATGGTGCAATAGTAGATTAAAGCTTGCTCCTGCCAACAAATATTTTAATAAATTAGGTGAACATAAGAGGTATATTGGAATTGCCTTTGATGAACCTAATAGATATAAAAGACTAGAAAAAAACTGTATAGCCCCATTATTTGAAGCAAAAATGACCGAAAGTGATTGTTTGAAGTATTTAGAAGAAAAAGGTTTTTACTATGAGATTCATCACAGATTCAAACGAACAGGTTGTTATCTATGCCCTAAACAAAGTTTGGAGAGTCTTAGAACTTTAAGAAAATATTACCCCGATTTGTGGGGGGGTATGCTTAAGTTAGATAGAGATAGCCCAACAACTTTCAGAGCTGATGGAACTACAGTACATGACTTGGAAAAGCGATTTAGAAATGAAGATATAGAAAATGAAAGACAGATAAGTTTCTTTCAAACAGAGAAGGTGAGCATATGACTAATAAAGAAATGTGCGAGTCAAAGAATATTGCAGATACAGAAGTTATAAGCGATTTAGTAAAGAGATTTGTGGTAGTTGCAAAAACACTAAGATAGATTGTGAAAGTAAAGATTGTGATATAGCATATGAGAATTGGTTAGAGAAGGAAGTAGAAAGATATTTATAAAAATAAAGTCAAGGTAAGTTTGTGAATGAAACTAGAATGTTATAGACTTACTTTGACTTATAAAAAGGAGTGGTCAATATAGTTATTACAGAGTTCAAAGTGACTTGGCAGACAACAAGAGAATGGGAAAAAGGGAACATATACAGCTC
>NZ_JAGWCU010000058.1:0-10612 GCF_020657755.1 Clostridioides sp. ZZV15-6388
ATATTATAATATATCAATTTTTTATTGATTATAAAGTTCAAAAATATAAAATTAATATAGTCATAATAAGATAAAAATATCATATATCTCTAAAAAATTATAACATCATATTTATCTACATAGAAAGAAAAACATACAAAGAATACATATTTAGTACTCTTTGTATGTTTTTATCCTACACATTTATTTTACTTTAGTTTTTAAATTGGCTAATCTTTCCTCAACAGACTTAATCATTTCTTCAAATTTTTCTTTTTTAGCTTTTTCTTCTTCTATTAAGCTTTCAGGAGCTTTTGCTAAGAATCCTTGATTTGCAAGTTTTCCATTAACTCTCTTTATTTCTCCCTCTAACTTTTTCATTTCTTTAGATAGCCTTTCAATTTCTTTTTCAAAGTCAACTAATTCATTAAGAGGTATGAATATTTCAACACCATCAATAACTACACCAACTGCATCTTCTGGTACATTTGATTTGTCTTTTGCTATCTCAACAGTTGAAGCAGATGCTAAAGTTATAAAATAATCCTTACCAAGTTCAATAGTTTCTATCTTATCTTCACTTGGTACTATTATCAATTTAGCTTTCTTAGAAGGTGGTACATTCATTTCTGCTCTCACATTTCTTATACTTCTTATACCTTCCATTAATAAACTCATCATTTCTTCTTCATCAGCCATATTATCTTCTTCATTATATTTTGGCCATTCAGATACTATTATACAACCTTCAACAGTAGGAAGATGAGTATATATTTCCTCTGTTATAAATGGCATATATGGATGTAATAATTTTAATATTTTTTCAAGTACATAAGTTAATGTATATAAAGCGGCAGACTTAGCGTCTGTATTGTCTCCATATAATCTAGGTTTAACCATTTCAATATACCAGTCACAGTATTCTGACCAAGTAAAATCATATATCTTTTGTAATGCTATTCCTAAATCAAATTTATCCATGTTATTAGTAGCTTCTTTTACAATATCATTGGCTCTTGATATTATCCATTTGTCAGCTAGAGTTAAATTATCTTTTACATTTTCTCTATTTATATTCTTAATTATCTCCTCATCAATATTCATAAATACAAATCTTGATGCATTCCACAATTTATTAGCAAAGTTTCTAGCAAATTCTACTCTTTCCATATAGAATCTCATATCATTTCCTGGGGAATTTCCAGTTGTTAATGTAAATCTTAGTGCATCAGCTCCATATTGCTCGATTATTTCTAATGGGTCAATACCATTTCCTAAAGATTTACTCATTTTTCTACCTTGAGAGTCTCTTACTAAGCCATGAACTAATACATGGTCAAATGGCTTTTCATTCATACAGAACATACCTGCAAATGCCATTCTAACTACCCAGAAGAATATTATATCATATCCTGTAACAAGTACACTTGTTGGGTAATAATAATCTAATGCATCTGTCTTATTTGGCCATCCTAGAGTAGAGAAAGGCCATAATGCAGAACTAAACCAAGTATCTAGTGCGTCTTCATCTTGTTTAAAATGAGTGCTTCCACATTTAGGGCATTTATCTGGCATTTTTTTAGCAACTACTATTTCTCCACACTCTTGACAATAGTAAGCTGGTATTTGATGACCCCACCATAATTGTCTTGATATACACCAATCTCTTATATTTTCTAACCATTGTAAATAAGTTTTATCAAACTTATCTGGAACAAATTCTAATTCTCCTTTTTTAAGAATATCTATAGCTGGTTTTGCAAGTTCTTCCATCTTAACAAACCATTGCTCTGATAATCTAGGCTCAATTACTGTATGGCATCTATAACAAGTTCCTACATTGTGATTATGTTCTTTTATCTTGATTAGATATCCTTGTTCTTTTAAGTCTGCTATGATGGCTTTTCTACACTCAAATCTATCCATGCCTTCATATTTTCCACAAACTTCATTCATAGTTCCATCTTCATTCATTGTATTTAATTGCTCAAGATTATGTCTTAAACCTACTTCAAAGTCGTTAGGGTCATGAGCTGGAGTCATCTTAACAGCACCAGTTCCAAACTCTAAATCTACATAACTATCTGCAACTATTGGAAGTTCTCTTCCTACTAATGGAAGTATTGCTGTTTTTCCTATTAAGTGTTTGTATCTATCATCTTCTGGATTTACAGCTATACCAGTATCCCCTATCATTGTTTCAGGTCTAGTAGTAGCTATCTCCAAGAAGTCTTCACTATCTTTTAATGGATATTTTATATGATAAAAGTTTCCATCCTGCTCTTCATGCTCAACTTCTGCATCTGATAAAGTAGTTTTACAGTCTGGACACCAGTTTATTATTCTATTTCCTCTGTATATATGCCCTTTTTCATATAGGTTTACAAAGAACTCTATAACTGCTTCATTGCAACCTTCATCCATAGTAAATCTTTCTTTATCCCAATCACAAGAATCTCCTAATTGTTTAAGCTGATTAACTATTTTTCCTCCAAATTCGTCTCTCCATGCCCAAGCTCTCTTTAAAAATTCTTCTCTTCCTATTTCGTATTTAGTCTTACCTTCTTCTTTTTTTATTCTTTCAACAACTTTAACTTCAGTTGCTATAGAAGCATGGTCAGTTCCTGGAAGCCAAAAAGCTTCATATCCATCCATACGTTTCCATCTAATAAGTATATCTTGAAGAGTATGGTCAAGCGCATGTCCCATATGCAATTGCCCTGTTATATTTGGAGGTGGCATCATTATTGTAAATGGTTTTTTATCTGGATTTGGTTTAGATTTAAAATACCCTTCATCCATCCATTTTTTATATAGCCTAGCCTCAAAATCTTTAGGATTATAAGTTTTTGATAAGTTCGTATTTTCCATTGTATTGCCTCCTATATTTTTATAAATAAATTTTTAAAATATTTTTGTGAATAAAAAAGAGCCTTTCATCCTCTTTTAAAAGGACGAAAAGCTCGCGTTACCACCTTAATTCCAAAGTTTAAAAATTCATCAACATATAATTAAATTAATAGTTAATGATAATCTTAATAACTTTGACTCTCAAAGAATTTAACGATTCTAACCGTCTAAACTTACTAATAGTTCAGTTTAGAAACTCCAAAGCTACATTCAGTAAACCTTATACTTAGAAAATCTTACAGCCAGTGAATTTTCCTCTCTTTTAGTAGTATTTACTTACTCCTCTTCTTCTTAGTCTTTAATATTATATATTATTATATACAAATATTATTCTCTTTGTCAATTATTTTTATTTTATTTTTTCTGAATTTTCTTAATTATTATTTTTTATATTCTATGCTAATTATTATAATCTATACTATGTTTTTTACATTATTTTGTTTTATATAGTCAATAATTATTCTATTACTTTATTGACATTTTTGCTACTATTTTATCAATTTTATTCTAGCTTCACTTTATATGCTATTTTCCTATATGACATTTTAACTATAATATTTTAAATGTCATTAAGTTATGTATTATATTTTATAAATGCTTTATTGTATTTTATATTTTTTAAAATTTACTATAGGTTTTCTTGCCAGAAGTTTTTAGGCATAACATTCTCTGTGATTGGCAATATAGTATATCCTCTTTCTTTTAAAATTCTTATCATATTATTTAAAGCATTTACGCTTTGTTCTTTTTCATGAATTAATACTACTAATTCATCTCTTTTTCTTCCATAATATAAGATATTACTAACTATTTGACTTGTGGACGATTTCCAGTCTTGCGTATCTAAATTCCAATCCCAAATTAGGTAATCATTTGCCATAAGCTTATCGTATGAACCTTCTGGCATATATGGCTTACTTCCATATGGTAGCCTTATTAATTTTGAGCCTTGACCAGTTATATCTTGTAGTGTTTTATTACATGTGTCAAATTCTCCAACTGTTATTTCTGGACTCTTATACAACTTATGTATATCATGACTTACACTATGAAATCCTATTGAATTTTTTTCTTCTAAGACTCTCTTCACCTCTTCTTTGTGGTTTTTCATATTTTGATTAAGCATAAAAAATGTCGCTTTGACATCATTTTCTTTTAAAATATCGAGCAATGCATTTGTATATTTTGATGGTCCATCATCTATTGTTATGTACGCAACTTTTTCAGATGTAGCTCCTGGTCCTTTCCCCTCTTCTTGAGATGTTTTATATATAATTTCTCCTAACGTATTATTTTGAGAAAGTAATTCTAATGTAGTTTTATCTTTTGTATTGAGATTTTCAACTGGAACATTGTTAATTTTTTCTTCTAATAATGTCCCAGTTAGAATTAAAATAGCTACAAGAAATACACGTATAATTACATGAAAAACAGTTTTATTATCTTTAATTTTCATCCCCCATATCTCCCTTTTTATAAAAACATAAACTCAAACTTAAGAAAATTATTTTTTATATTTATTGTCCTTCTTATTACTTTTTATGTCTCTACTAAATATTTTTTTTACTTGTTCTTCTTCTTTTTCTCCCAGTGATTCTACTCTCTTTATTCCCATAGAAGTTAAAAATTGTAGCACATTTAAATTATCAAATGGTGTTTCCATATTTGTACTTTCACTGTATTCATCGACATTCTTAGTACCTTCTTCTACACTTAAAATACGCTTAGGACCTCCCACACAACCTCCTACGCAACCCATTCCTTCTATGAAAGTAGCCTCTATCTCTTTATTTAAAACTTTCTTTAGACCATCCATACATTCTTTTGTTCCTTCAAATGCTTTTTCTTTAAACTTTATATTTTTATCAATTCTTCTAACTGATAATTTAACAGCTTTACTTACACCCCCTGTTCTAGCATAAACTCTACCTGAAAGAGATGCTTCTACTCTATTACTTTCATCCATTACTGCTGGATTTAGTTCTAATGCATCAAATATTTCCTGTAATTCTTTAAACGTAAGCACAAAATCAACTGCATCCTTTATATCTTCCAACATTGCTTCTTTCTTCTTTGCCATACAAGGGCCTATAAATACAACTTTAGCCTCTGGATTTAAAATCTTTACAGCTCTACCACAAGCAATCATAGGTGACACAGATGGTGATACCTTATCTAATATTTGAGGAAAACTATTTTGTATTAAGCTAACCCAAATAGGACAACAGCAACTAGTTATAAAGCATCCTTCTTCATCATTTTTCATATGCTCATAATAGTCATATGCTTCTTTTGCAGTAAGCATATCTGCTGCTAAAGCAACCTCTATCATATCTTCAAATCCTATCTTTTTTAATGCAGTTCTTAACTTACCAGGACTTACATCTTTTCCAAATTGCCCTACAAAAGCTGGTGCGACTATTGCATATACAGGACTCTTTATATCTTTTAATAGCTTTATCATCGGTATAAATTCTATCTTGTCTGATATTGCACCCAATTTACATCTTGACACACAATCACCACAGGCACTACATGTATCTTCCTCATTACAATTAATATGCTTATTTCTTATCTTGCATGACTCATCTTCTTTATTATTTTCATCACAATATTTACAAGCATCTGATATTATAGATATTATTGGTCTTTTTACTTCATCTAAATTTACAGCTTCGTGCAGTGCATCTTTTAGGTTTTTATCTGTATCTCCTGTTACATCTAATCCCATAGTTACCCTGATTAAATTCACCATAGTATCTTTATCAAATTGCTTATCAAAATGACTATCTAAATTTTCTTTTAAGTCTTCACTTAAAATTTTTTCAGGCAAGTTTTCAATATCTTCTGTATCCTCATTCCATACTGCCTTTACAAGTTCTCCAAAAAGCTTCATTTTGTATCTTTCTAATATTTTAGAATTTTCATTTATAGTATTCATAAAAAATAGTACCTCCGTAAATTAAACTTATATATGTTTAATATTTACAAAGATACTATTTTTTATTTATTATTTATTGACTATTATTGATATGACTTATTTAATTTTTTCAATAATTCTATTTCAAGCATTATTTTCATTAAATGATAGTTAAACACTGGACTTTTTTCTTCATCTACATTCCAATCCAGTTCATCCACACCATATGTTTTCTTAAGGTACTTATATGTATGCTCTTTTAAATAGAGTTTGTTTTCTAGTAACTCTATAGATTGCATGTGAAAGTGGATTTCTCTACATATCCTTAAGGCATTTTCTATTTTTTCTATATTGGTTTCACTTAAACTATAGTCTAACTCATCGATAAGTTTTGAATATATTTCTTCCAATTTCTCTACTTCTTCTTCAAATTTTTCTACGTCTAGATTTTCTTTTCTAAGTATTTTTTCTTCAATAAGCAACATTGAAAGTTCTTCTATTTTTTTAAACTCATCTATAACACTATTTAGGTAGTTTGGTCTAGCAACATAATAATTAACGAGTACACCAAATAAAACTCCTACAGATGTATCTAATACCCTGTGTAAAGAATAGTATACGGGGTCATTGTTTCCCACACCTAGATGTATGGCTAGAAAAGTGACACAGGCAACAACTACTGACTTTATTTTAAACAGATTACATAGATATATTGAACACATTACACCAAGACCACATAAAAATGGGTCTCCCGCTTTGGTGATAGCAAATAAAAATCCTATTATACCACCTAAAATAGTACCTTCTACTCTATTGATTCCTGTCTTTAAAGAACCTTTCACTGTGTCCTGAACAGAAATTATACATGCTACTAAAGAATAAAACATATTCTCAACTAAATAATTACCAAGAAGCATACATAAAGTTACACTAATTCCTGTCTTTATAGTCCTCATACCCATCTTTTGAAGTTTCAAATTTCCACCTCCTAAAAGCACCTTATATAAAATACGCATCCTCATATTTAATATGTTCCTAGTATATCACAATTTTTTAAATTTACCCATTAATCGCATCTTTTTAACAATTACATTTTAATTTAGACAATAAAAAAACTGCTATAAAGCAGTTTTTTTATCCTATCTCTACCATTTTACCTTCAATTGCAAAGATTATTTTTTCACATACGTTTGTTATATGGTCTCCAATTCGTTCAAGGTATCTTCCTATAAGTAAAAGTTTTACTCCTTGGTCTATCGTATTTGAATTTTCATGCATTATTTTTAAACAATCAATTTGTACTTGCTCATACAAATCATCTACAATATCATCTTTACTTCCAACATTATAAGCTATACTTGCATCAAATGATATTAAAGCTTCTCTAGTTTGAGACATCATATTCTTACATTCCTTTGCCATTTTAGGAATATCTATTAACTCTTTTATATACGCTTCTCCACCTATTTTCAACATTTCTCTAGCTATATTTGCTGCATAATCTCCAATTCTTTCTAATTCTATTGATATGTTTCCCAAAGAATAAATAAATCTTAAATCCCTTGCCATTGGTTGTTTAAGTACTATTAATTCTATACTTTTATCTCTTATTTCTTCTCTCAATTTATTTATTTTTTCATCATCTTCTACTACTTTTCTTGCACCTTCTAAATCTTTCTCTATCATACAAGTTACAGACTTTTCTATTGCCTCTTCACATTTTTCCATCATAAGTACTGTCTGTTCTTTTAAAGTATCAATACTTATATCTAAACTATTATTGACCATTGTTTAACTCCTTTATAGTTATATATTTTAACCGAATCTACCTGTTATATAGTCTTCTGTTCTTTTATCCACAGGAGTAGTAAACATAGTTTTTGTATCACTAAATTCTATAACCTCTCCATTTAGGAAAAAAGCTGTTTCATCTGATATACGAGCAGCTTGTTGCATATTATGTGTAACTATGACTATTGTATAGTCCTTTTTTAAATCTTCTATAAGTTCTTCTACTTTTAATGTTGAAATTGGGTCTAAAGCAGATGTAGGTTCATCCATAAGTATAACTTCTGGTCTCATAGCAATTGCTCTTGCTATACATATACGTTGTTGTTGCCCTCCAGATAATCCTAATGCAGATGACTTAAGCCTATCTTTAACTTCCTCCCAAATAGCTGCTCCCTTCAAACTTTCCTCTACTATCTTGTCTAGTTGCTTTTTATCTCTTAACCCATGTGTACGAGGTCCATATGCAACATTATCATATATACTCATAGGAAATGGATTAGGTTTTTGAAATACCATTCCTACTTTTGTACGAAGATTTATAACATCATCTGAAGTATAGATATCTTCTCCATCAACAGAAATATTCCCTGTAATTGTTACATTTTCTATTAGGTCATTCATTCTATTTAATGTTCTTATAAAAGTAGATTTTCCACATCCAGATGGACCTATTAAAGCAGTAACTTTATTTTCTTTTATATCCATATTTATTTTATTTAGAGCTTGCTTGTCGCCATAAAATAAATCCAAATCTTTTACACTCATTTTTATTTTATTGATTAATTCCATCATTCACACCTCTTAAATTTAATAATTAGCCTTATTTAACTTCTTAGCAACAAATCTTGCTAACATATTTAATACTAATACAATTACTATTAAAACAATACCTATACTAGCTGCTGTTGCTATGTCTCCACTCTCTTTAGTTAGTAAATATGAGTGTACAGTTAGTGTTCTTGCACTATCAAATATTCCTCCTGGCATCTTAGCTACAGTACCTGCTGTAAGTAGTATGGCAGCTGATTCTCCAATTATACGACCAACTGACAATATTACTCCTGATAGAATTCCTGGTACTGCACTTGGAAGTACTACTTTATATAAAGTTTGAAATTTAGTAGCTCCTAGTGCTAGAGATGATTCTCTATATGATTGAGGAACTGTCTTTAAAGCTTCTTCTGTAGTACGAATTATTACTGGTAATATTATTATTGCAACTGTAAGTGACCCTGCAACTATTGAATATCCCATTTTTAAGGTAACTACAAAGAAAATTCCTCCAAATAATCCATAAACTATGGATGGTATTCCTGACAAACTTTCAGTTGCAAATCTTATAGCTGTAACTGCTTTTCCTTTTTTAGCATATTCTTGTAAATATATAGCTGCTAAGATTCCTATTGGAGTTGCTACAACTATAGAAACCACTACAGTATATAATGTTGTAATTATCATTGGGAAGATACCACCATCACCTGATGCTGAATAATTACTAAATAAGAAATTAAAATTCATATTTCCGATTCCCTTTATAAATATAAATCCTACTATAACTACTAGTGATACTATTGTAAATAATGCTGATAGATATACTAATAATTTCAATATATTCTCTCTGAACTTTCTCATCTTAATTTACCGCCTTATTTGAAAGTTTATTTAAAACTAAATTTAAAATTAATATAAATGTAAACAATACTACTCCAGTTGCAAATAACATTTCTTGATGTGTCCCAAATGCGTATCCCATTTCAAGTGCTATATTAGTTGTAAGTGGTCTTACACTATCTGTTATAGAAGTTGGCATAACTGGTGAATTTCCTGCAACAAGTATTACTGCCATTGTTTCTCCTAAAGCTCTTCCTACTCCTAATACTACTGCAGCTAATACTCCAGACTTTGCAGCTGGTAATACAACTTTAAATATTGTTTCTATTTTTGATGCACCAAGTGCTAATGAACCCTCTTTATATGCTTTTGGTACTGCTCTTATAGCTGTTTCTGATACAGATATTATTGTTGGTAACATCATTACTGCTAATACTATTATTATTGCTAATAAACTCTGTCCTTTTGGAAGATTAAATATACTTTGTATCATTGGAACTATTACTGCAAGACCAAACACTCCATACAGTACTGAAGGTATACCTGCTAGAAGTTCAACTGCTGGTGACATTATTTTTGCTAATCTTTTAGGTGCTACTTCTGCTATAAATATAGATGTTAATATTCCAATCGGTACTCCTATTATAAGTGCACCAATTGTAGCAACTATTGATGCTGCTATCATAGATGATATTCCAAACTTATTAGCTGAAGGAACCCAATCTGCACCTGTTAAAAAATCTATAAATGAGTATCCCTCAAATATAAAAGGTCTTAACCCTTTATAAAATACAAATCCTATTATCAAAAGTAAACTTGCAACTGCTACTAAAGCACTTAGTAGAAATATATTTTTTGCTACTTTTTCAACTATATATTTTGTCTTATTTCCATTATTGTCATTTTTTTCTAAACCTACTAACCTAGATTTTACTATCATAATATCCTCCCATTAAAATATACCTAATTGATTTTCATTCTGTATTTAAAATTTAAATTTTTATAAGTTCGTCATTATTAAATTTTCTATATTTTTATTCTACTTTTTTTAAGTTAAATCTATATTAGGTTTAAGTTAAACAAGTGTAAAATTATATTCACTTTTTTAACATTAATTTTACTTTTTGGACTATATTTGACATTTACTTTACAATTTAACTATATTTGACGACAATAAAATAGCAGATATAAGTAATAATACGTACTACACGTAATTTATTATTTATATCTGCTATTGAGATTTGTTAACTAGATTTAACCTTTTATAATCTATATATTTATTATTCCTTATTAGAATAATATCTTTTTTATTTTTATATACTTAATCGTTGATATTTCAGTACTTTAAAATAGAACATTAGCACTTATGTCAGTAAAATGTCAGTAAAATATTTTATCCAC
>NZ_JAGWCU010000059.1:0-10248 GCF_020657755.1 Clostridioides sp. ZZV15-6388
AGAAATATTAGGTGGTAGAAAAGGTGGAGTTCCATTAATGACTTTTGAATATGTTTTAAAAGACAAAGGGCTTACTATTGGAGAAAATTTAAAAGCAGGCAATGTTAATGTAAGAACTGATGTACAAAAATCAGTCTATTTATAACTGTGATTTATAGCATCTAAAATACATATTATATAATTATTACTAAGTTTAATTTCAATATAATCTAAAAAAGATATAAATGAAGAATTCTTCGTTTATATCTTTTTTATGTTATTATTTTTATATTATGTATTTTAACTAACTTGATGTTTTCTAAAGTTATTCTTAATAAAAGGTAAAATAATAATTGATAATATTAAACCTGTAAAAATAATCATTGTAGGTAAATCTATTATTAAGCTTCCAAATCTGTAGTTTATATACTCAGAAAATGAGAATGAAATAGCATTTGATGGCAAAATTCGAAGAATCTGATTATATAGCCAATTTGTCTCACTATATTTTAAGAACAGTGGTATAAATAGCAACGCTATATCTGTAATTAAAACAGGAAAAGGCGATTTCATGCAAGAGGATAATAAAAGTGTAAATCCAATTAATGCTATTAATATCATATAGATAACCAAAATACTCAATAAAGTTGCCTGTAAAAATGTAACTGGGTATGGTGTTGAGCTTACAGTAAGTTGTAATGGTAAATTCCATCCATCTACTCCAAAGGACAATAGAAGAATTCCAATAGATATAATTGTATTTATTGTAAAAACAATTGTACCAAATAGAAAGGAACTTATTATTTTAGCTGTTATAACTTTTGTTTTTCCATATTTAGAAGACAATATCAATGAATCAGTGCCTGATTGATATTCTCCTGAAAATACAGAAGCTATACTTATACATATAGCTAATATAGTAAAAATTAGTAGGTCTCTACCCAGTAAAAAATAATTCCATCCTTCATAATATCCATTTAAATAGGGTTCGTTTATTTTCTTATTCTTAGATAACCAAAATTCTTTTTCTTTTTGTGTATAATTTCCATCTGAATATTCACTATTTAATATTGTATTTACCTTTTCATTTCTAAACTTATAAAAATTAGTTCTATTTTTTAATGATATTGATTGAAGTATCATAGAATTAATATCATTTGGTTCACTATATGATTCTGTTATAAAGTTATAAAAAGTTTTATTTGGGTAAAAGAATCTCAAATAAACATCTTGTTTAAAATTTGAAAAACCATTTTCATCTTTTACAATATTATTTGGATTATTAAATATCTTTTGATATTTTCTGATTGAGTTTTCTACTTTTTTATCTGTTATGTATCCCTCGTTTAATTTAGATTGTTGTTTTCCAAGTTCAATAGCTTGTAGACCTCTATACTCTTTTCCATTATCATCATAAGATTTTTCTTTAAGTGGCATTAAGGCAAAAAGAAATATACTTAAAACCAAACTTCCTAAAATAACTGCTATTGTAGATTTTCTTCTTATTATCTTTTTTAATTCAAATTTAATTAATGTAGACATATTTATCACCTCACACACATTTATAGTACTTCATTAAAACAATATAAATATAAATCTTCTAATGTTGGCCTTATATTACATGCATTATCATGTGGCTTTGTATTACTTATAATTCTAAGAGTGGCAACACCTCCAGAGTGATGAATATTTGCTAAACAATATTTACCAGTCATATAATCTACTTCATTTTTATTAACCACACATTTCCATACTTTATCTTCTATTTTCGATGTTACTGCTTCTACTGAGCCCTCCAAAATGAGATTTCCTTTTTTCAGTATTAAAATTTTATCTGCAATATGTTCTACATCAGATACAATATGAGTAGATAAAATTACAATCTTTTCCTTAGAAAATTCTGAAATCAAATTACGAAAACGGACTCTTTCTTTTGGGTCCAAACCTGCTGTTGGTTCATCTAGTATTAAAATTTTAGGGTCATTAAGTAACGTTTGAGCAAATCCAAGTCTTTGTTTCATACCACCAGAAAATGTTCTTATTTTTTTATTAACTACACCTGATAATCCAACCATCTCTAATAATTCTTGTGATTTTTCTTTTGCGTAGCTAGGAATTAACCCTTTTAATGAAGCTATATATAACATAAACTCTTTTGCAGTAAAGTCTGGATAATATCCAAAGTCTTGAGGAAGATATCCAATCATATCTCTAAAATCTTCTCCCATATCTAAATTATTTTTACCATCTACCTTCACTTCTCCAGAAGTTGGGATTAATACCCCACAAATCATTCTTATAAGAGTTGTTTTTCCTGCTCCATTTTCTCCCAATAATCCATATATACCTTCATTTAGCTTGAATTCTATCCTATCTACTATAATTTTGTTATCATATTGTTTTGTTAGACGTTCTAAACTCAGTTCCATACAATTCCTCCTAATACTGTATATTGTTATTTATTATTTAAATGATAATGTTTTCAAATGAACAAAGATGTTTCCATGTTTTTTTTATTTCATATATTAATATTACTGATGTTACTAAAAAAATAATTAACCATTGGTCTATTGCTTCAAATTGATATATACTATTTTTGAAAGTACCAAGCATAAATATTAACAAGACAAGAGATATACCATAAATCATACAATAGTAATTTGTATACCTACCTTTATTTCTATTTATAATTTCTAAGCATCCAATACACATTAAGTTAAAAGGTACTAATATATAAATTATTATATACAAGATATTGATATCAATTATTTGTTTTGCTAGTAATAAGATAACGCACATAAATAATAAATCGCTTACTCCAAAAACAATCATTCTAGTAGCAATAATTTTATGTAATGTATTTTTTGTTGAAAATTCTATTTCCAATACACTATTATTATATACTTTTGCTATCTCCTCTATATTGGTCAATATAAAAAGTGGAGCTGCTACAGAAACCAAGGCTAACATCTCATAAAATGAGTTATTATCTCTTGATGTATTGAATAGCAATATACATATTGTACATAACACTAGAAATTGCATAATCCAAGTTCTTTTTCGTATAAAACCAATTTGAGACATAAAAAAATCTATACTATTCATTCTTTTATCAGTATTACTAAACGTCATTTTATGTATGGTTTCAATAGTCTTTTCAAAAGCTGAAGCTTCATATTTAGGAACTGTATACTCAATTAAACTTTTTTTAATTTTTTTCTTGTTCATAGTTTACCTCCTTCCATATATGTTTCTAATTTTTTTAAGGCCATATTCATCCTATACTTTGTAACAGATACACTTGAATCCATAATCTTAGCAATATCCTTAAATTTTAAATCATGATAATACCGCAAAATTACTACTTCAAATTCTACTTCTGGCAATTTAGTCAAAGCTTCTTTTACAAATATTTTGTTTTCTACATCTACTAGTTCTTGCTTAGACTCCTCTTTGTCTAGTGACTCTAAATAGAGGGGTTGTTTTTTCTTCCAAAAATCCTTACACTTATTTCTAGCAATAACATATAAATAATTTTCAAATTTACCATAATGTTTATAATTACTTATATTTTTTATAACTGTTACAAATACATCTTGAGTCAAGTCCTGTGCAGTCATTTGATTATCTACATGGCGATAACAATAACAATAGACGCTATTATAATGTTTTTCAATTAAAGTATCAAACAATTCTTTTTTACCTGCTTTTATTTGTGCTATAATCCTAGCATCACTCACTATTATCACCTCCGTCACTATATATAACGATTTAAATTAAAGAAAAGTAAGTATTAAAAAATTTAATTTATTATTTTACATTTAAAAACAAAGGTAATCTTTAAGTGACTTTGCACCTTTAGATAATACCTTATTTATTCTTTATTTTATTTATCATCAAATTTTTATAGATAACTATTTTAAATTTAAATATAATATATAAAACTAAGCATTGACTATAATTTAATTATCCTCTCTTAAAGTATCGTGTTTATAACTTTTAATATCATCCTCAAGAACCTCTTTTGAGTTACTATTTAATTCTTTATTTATGTATATCTTGTCTATAAAATATTTAAGCTTTCCTCGATAAGACAATTTAAATGTAATGTATGCAATAAAACCACCTAAAGTATTCATTATCAAATCATCTATATCTACAGCCCTTAACTGTGGAACTATAGATAAGCAGTTCATGATTAATTGAATAATTTCTATTGATAATGATATTAAAAAGGTAACTGCAATTGCCTTTTTAATATTTCTTACACTTGATTTTATTAAACATAGATATAATGTAAATGGGAACAACAACAAGGTGTTTCCAACTAAATTATTTTTTAGAAGATTTGTATTTTTATATTCACCTTCTAAAAAATCTTTAAATGGTAATAGATTTATATTCATTTTTTCATAAATAGTAAATCCCGAAAAATAGCTTTCATTTGTATCTATTGGCAAGATAACTAAACTTATTAATATAAATAAATAAAGAATAAATAGATTAACAATTATTTCTTTCAAAAAAATATACTTTTCCTTATTCTTATGCTTATTTATAAGTGAAATTACTCTAACTATTACCCATATTGGTAATCCATACACAAATAACTCCATTATATCAAATTTCATAATCTTCCTCCTTAGTATTTTGTAAATTGAAAACTTCAAGTAATTTTATCCTTATAAATTTGATTTATATAGTATAAATTACTTTTACTATCTTATATAACGATTTAAAGCTTCAAAAAGTCAGTATTAAAAAAATATTTTCTAATATTTATCAACAATGATTTGAAATTTATATACTATCCAAAAAAATAAAAGCTATCTCCAAACATTTCACAAACTTAGAGAAAGCTTTTATTTTTAATAACTATATTTGATTTTCAATATTAAATATTCTAATGAAGGTATTTTATTATGATAAAAATAATTTAAGGTACAGTTTATATAAAGTCTATATTTTATTTAAAAGTATGAATGTATCGTACATCATTAATTTTTTTATCCATAATCTCAATAGTATGTACATCATTATTATAATAAAATTATCATATATAATCAAAGTCTCAATAAGTATATTATTAATTAAAGATTTATTATAAATTAAATTTTGTAGTTTTAATATTAAGTTTTTAAAGATATTTGTCCTACTTTATTTCATAAAGAAGTGCTAATTACTAGCAACTTCTTTATTTGAGTTTTGTACTTTTAATTGTCTATCTATCATTATTTTTTCTATTGCTTCATATATTATATCATCTTTATCCCGTTTTTCCTCTACTGTAAACTTTCTTCCTAGGATTGTTTCAGGAGATACTACATGGCATACAGTATTTCCATGTAGTACTGTCATGGATATTTTATAACCATTATCGTCTGTTGGAACATCTACATCATCAACAAGGTATGTTATAGTAGTTGTACCATCCAAATCTTTTTCTATCTTTGGCATGCAAATCCCCTCCCTTTTTACATTTTATGTATATTAAAAATTGTCCTATTCTCAATTAATATTTATAAATACTTGATTAGTATAAATTGTGAAAAATATCAATATATAACCAAAATCATCTATACAATTAAGTATTTAATTAGAGGTGATATATATCAAATTAAAACTATTATGTTCTAATAAAATTAAGTGTTAAACTATGATATACTAAATATAAAAAAGTTATATAATTAATAACTTTAATACTTAAGTTAATTTTTAATATTAAATTTATACTTTATTATGCTAGTTAATTTGTGCATAAAAAGAGAGGAAGAATTATTTAAAAATACGTATTATAAAAAGTATAAGGAGCTGATTTTATGGAATGGATTGAAAGATTAAACAAAGCAATTAACTATATTGAAGAAAATATAACAAAAGAAATTGAATATGAACAACTGGCAAAAATAGCTTGTTGTTCTACATATCATTTTCAAAGAATGTTTGCTTATATGGCAGATGTACCTCTTTCTGAGTATATTCGACGCAGACGAATGTCTTTGGCTGCTGTAGAATTACAAAATGATAATAAAAAAATAATTGATATAGCTTTAAAATATGGATACTCTTCTCCAACAGCGTTCAATCGTGCCTTTAAAAGTATTCACGGTATTGCACCATCGATTATAAAAAAAGAAGAAACAATAAACTTGAAGGCCTTTCCTCCAATTAGCTTTAAAATTACTATAAAAGGAGCTGAAGAAATGAATTATAGAATTGAAAAGAAAGAAGCATTTCGTATTGTGGGTGTATCTCAACGCCTTCACACTGAGTTAGAAAAAAACTTTGAGATTGTTCCAAAAATGTGGCAACAATCTGCATTAGATGGAACCATTCAAAAACTACTACCTATGATGAATAGCCAACTAAAAGGTGTGTTAGGTGTAAGTGTGTGTAATGATTCAGAAGAGTGGAAATACTTTATCTCTGTTGCAAGCACAGCGTCCATAGATGATACATTAGATGAATACACTATTCCACCTTTTACTTGGGCAATATTTTCTGGAGAAGGACAATGCCCACAAGCGATACAAGAACTAGAAAAACGTATTGTAACAGAATGGTTACCTACTTCTGGATATGAGTATGAAAATGGTCCTGATATTGAACTTTACTTAAATCCAGACCCACAAAATGCTAAGTTTGAAGTATGGATACCTGTTATAAAAAAGTAGTTTTAAATTTAAGTTATATAAAAATATAAGATTGAAATTTATAAAAATGTAAACTTCTGTTTCAAAAATAAAAATTCTGATATCTGTCAAAATAAACATGTTAAAAGATAAAATCTATTTTTTACATGTTTATTTTTTATGTTTTAAATATAATCAGTTTACTGCTGAATATAATATATTCAAGGAGTGTGATTTAATGAATGTTTCTATTTATTTACGAAAAAGCAGGGCTGATGAAGAAGCAGAACACAGAGGCGAGTTTGAAACCTTAAGTAGACATAAAACAACTCTACTAAAACTAGCAAAAGAACAAAACTTAAATGTAATTGATATTAAGGAAGAGCTTATTTCTGGAGAAAGTATAGAATATAGACCTAAGATGTTGGAATTACTAGATGAAGTTAAAAATAATAATTATGATGCTGTTTTAGTAATGGATATTGACCGCTTAGGACGTGGGAATATGCAAGATCAAGGGTTGATATTAGATACATTTAAAAAATCCAAAACAAAAATTATTACTCCTAGAAAAACCTATGATTTAAATGATGAATTTGATGAAGAATATTCCGAATTTGAAGCTTTTATGGCTCGCAAGGAATTAAAGTTAATATCTAGGCGTATGCAAAGAGGAAAAATTAAAAGCATTGAAGAAGGTAAGTTTATTGCTCAGTCTCCTCCTTATGGATATGATATTAAATACTTAAGCAACAAAGAAAGAATACTTGTAGTAAATAAAGATAAAGCAAATGTTATTAAAATAGTATTCGATATGTATCTAAAAGGAGTTGGAGCCTGTAAAATATCAAAGTATCTAAATGAACTTGGTTATAAAACCACAACAGGTAGAACTTGGTATGAAAAAGGTGTAAGGGATATTATAAAAAATAAAGTATATTGCGGATACATAGTATGGAATAAAGTTGAGAGGAAAAGAAATTCTAGTAGAACTAGATGTATTGATGAACAAATGGAAGCAAAAGGAAAACATGAACCAATAATAAGCGAAGAAATATGGAATAAAGCACAATATATAAGAAAAAAACGCAGTAACTCACCTACTCCAAACAGTAAAATAACCAATCCTCTAGCTGGAATTATAAAATGTGGATATTGTGGCTATACTTTAGTTGCAAAATCTAATACAACATCAAGTGGATATGAGAAATATATAGTCTGCACTAATTGTAAAAATAAATCTACTAAATTATACATATTAGAAAATAAAGTTTTAGATGTTTTAAGTAAATGGCTAACAGATTATAAGCTATCTTTAAAACAGGAAGAAGTTACTTTTAAAGATAAATTTGAAGATAATTTAAAATGTACTTTAACAGGTTTAAAAAAAGAGCTTGAGAGCCTAGAAAAGCAAAAGGGAGGATTACATGATTTTTTAGAACAAGGAATATATAGTTCAGATGTATTTATAGAACGTTCAAATATACTTACATCACGCATAGAAGATGTTAAAAGTTCTATAAATAAAGTAAATATAGATATTGAGATAGCAAAGAAAAAAAGTACTGTTAGAATGCAAATCATTCCTCAACTTGAAAAAGTCTTAAGAGAATACACAGAAGAGAAAGAACCTTATCTAAAAAATATATTACTTAAAACTATGATTGACCATGCTATATATAAAAAAGAACCTAATCAAAAATGCGATGACTTTTCTTTAATACTATACCCTACCATACCAAAGAGCTAAGTGTATATTTCAATGTTATAAACAAACTGATTACCAATTTGGAGTAATGGCTGGAGCTTTTGCAGGTGGTGAAGGTGACTTTACAACAGCATTTGAACCTACAGCAACTGCTATGGAAAAAGAAGGTAGTGGATATATAGTAACATCTATAGGAAAAGATTCTGGAGAAATACCATTTACAGCTTACTCTACTACTAGATCTTACATGAAAAATAATAAAGATTTAATTCAAAGATTTACAAATGCTGTTTATAGAGGTCAATTATGGGTTCAAAAAGCTCCTAGTAAAGAAATCGCAGAAGCTATGCAACCTTTCTTTGAAGATATCTCTCTAGAAGATTTAATAACAGTTGTAGATAGATATAAGTCAATAGATGCATGGTCTCAAAACCCTGTATTAAAAGAAGAAGGCTTAAATAAACTAATGGATGTTATGAAAGAAGCTAAGGAATTAGATAAAGAAGCACCTTATAAAGACATCGTAAACACTGAGTTTGCAAATAATGCAATAAAAAATATAAAATAAATATGTATCAATTTTAACTAAAAGCTTACAAAACTTATAAAAAGAGTCTTTTAAAAGACTCTTTTTATAAGTGAGATTAAAGTTTATATTAAAAAATAGAAATCAAAGTATTGTAAGAATACCTATATATCTATCCTCTGTATTCTGCTCCAGCATTGATTTTTGTGATTTGAACAGCAACCATTTCCTCATTGCTTCCATTAGTAATTTCATGCCATTCTCCTGTTGGCACAAAAACAGTATCACCTTTTTTTACATCACATTCATGTTCCCCAAGTTTCATTTTCCCTGCTCCTTTTAAGAAAACAAATATTTGTTCACCATTAGGATGTCTATGGGCATTAAGAACTTGATTAGGTTTAAAATAATAAACTTCTGAAGTTATATCATTACCAGCAAATACTGGTATTTTTGGTACTGCTGCATCATTATATTGAGCTAAGCTTCCATCTAATAGATTCTTTTTATTTTCATGCATACTATAAATACCTCTTTTCTATATTATAGATTTACTATTATTATTCCAATATAAAAAAATAGTATTCTCCTCATATACAATAGGAATAAAATTCTTTTCTAAATATAATGAATATGTGTTACTATATTTTAAATAGTATATATCCATATATTTATAAAAAAAGGCATAAAATATAATATTTTATGCCTTTTTTTATAAATGCAGCTTTTTCAATACTTACATAAATATAATTTGTTTATTTGTCAGTGAAATGTCAGTAATTTTTTTGGATTTTTTTATTGATTTTTCCTCTTTTTATGATTCTCATAAACATTATCTTTGTATTTATATTTTTAAAATTTATAGAAATCAAACATATTAATTTATTACTCTAAATAGTTTTTGCATTGAATTATTTATACTTTATAATTTTTTTGTTTTAGCTATACCATATTTCTATCATAAAGAGTTCATCTAATTTTATTTCCATTCAAATTCTTTTTAAATTAAAAATTAGTTATACTACATAAATTTCCATCGAAAATATTTGCGTTTCTGTTTTTTTATTTTAACAAACTTCGCTTTTAATTTTTTAATTAAATTCATAAATTTTATTTTTTATAAATTTCATCTAAAATTTACCTCTTTGTATTTTAGATTTTAAATACATTCTATAAAATCATGCGGTGTTTTATACCTATCCCATATAAAATTCCTTAAAATCCATTTAAATGTGTAATTAGATGCTTGGGTTATAAATGCGCCTAAAAAGTTAACTATATTTATATTATGTAAACTTTAAATATTCAAAGCTAAAGATAGAAGAGCATAGTAGAAAAAGAATAAAAGATATAAAAGTAAAAATTGTAACAACTGATTTTCATGTTCTTAGAAGTAAAATACT
>NZ_JAGWCU010000060.1:0-9411 GCF_020657755.1 Clostridioides sp. ZZV15-6388
TAAAGATTATGTGGTTACAATAGCAGAGAGGATACACCTGTTCCCATTCCGAACACAGAAGTTAAGCTCTCTAGCGCTGATGGTACTTGGTGGGAAACTGCCTGGGAGAGTAGGACGTAGCCACGTAGTCTTTTTTATTGTTTGCCATAAAACATAAAATCTAAAATTAAACAGAATATAAACTCTGTATTGATTTATACTAAGATAAAATATAAAATTATATAATATAGACAAAAAGTTTTGATTTAGAAAGAAGGTGTAATATGAATTCTAATGAAAGAAGAAACAAATTAATAGATATTTTAAAGGAATCTAAGCATCCTGTAAAAGGTGGAGTGCTAGCGGAGCTATTAAATGTAAGCAGACAAGTAATAGTACAAGATATAGCGCTTATAAGGGCTAAAGGCTTTGAAATAATAGCTACACCTCAAGGATATATAATATATAATCAACCATATTTTTCCAGACAAATAAAATGTAAAAATCATAAAAATTCCCAAGAAATTTATGAAGAACTAAGAATTATTGTAGATTTAGGTGGAATTGTAAAAGATGTTATTGTAAATCATCCAACATATGGTCAAATAACTGCAGAACTTAATATTTATTCTAAAATGGATATAGATGATTTTATGAGAAAAGTTGAAACAAATGAGTTTAAACAATTATCAGTCTTAACAGAATGCAGTCATATTCATACAATTGAAGCACTCAAAGAAAAGACTATTGAAGATATAATAAAAAAATTAGACGACAGTGGAGTATTATCATAAGGAGGAGTTAAATGAATTTTTTGTCATTGGCTAAGACTACTTCAACAAACAGTAATATAACGAAGAGAACTTTAGAAAATATGCTTAATAATTTCAGTGATAATATACCAAATATTATATATGCAATAACAATATTTATAATAGGTATTTATATAGCTAAGATAGTAAGAAAGATGGTTTCTAAGTTTCTAATTAAATATGGAATGAGTAAAGGTGTAAATAATTTTATTGTATATGGTATATATATATCAATGCTATCCATCATATCATTGATAAGTTTAGGGATTATAGGAATACAAACTACATCAGTTGTAGCGGTCTTAGGAGCGGCTGGATTTAGTATAGGACTAGCATTTAAAGAAATATTATCAAATCTAGGCTCAGGCATGATTATTTTGTTTTTTAAGCCATTCAATATAGGTGATTATATTCAAGGGTCAGGTGTAGAAGGTACAGTTTCTGACATACAAATATTTAGTACTGTTCTTAAAACTCCAGATAATAAAACTATAATAATACCAAATTTTCAATTGACAAGTAATAATATAATTAATTACACACATCAAAATAAAAGAAGGATAGATTTTTCGTATAATATTTCTTATGATAGCGATATAGATATAGTTAAATCTATATTAAATGAAATTTTTACAAATGAAAAAAGGATACTAGATGACCCAAAGCCAATCATAGGGTTAAACTCTATAGGTAATAATACTATGCAAATAGTTGCCAGACCTTGGGTTAAAACTGATGATTACTGGGATGTATACTTTGATGTAATGGAAAAAGTTAAGAAGAAATTTGATGAAAATAAAATAGAAGTTCCATTTATTCCTGCTTCATTATTGTTTAGTAACACAAGTAATTTAAATTCTTTGGATAAAAGATAATATTTTAATTAAACAAAAAAATCAAACTTAAGATAATAAATTAAAGAAAATTCTAAAAAAAAATTGAATAATAGTATTGAAAGATGTTAATATATATAATATAATGATTATCAAATAAAACAATTAGTTAAAAGCATTGAAAGAAAATAGTAAAAAACAGGTTGTATTCAGAGAATGAGTGGATGGTGAGAACTCATTACAATGGTTTTTGAATCTACTCTAGAGCTTCTAGTTAAAGCTAGACGTTTACCTACGTTACAGGTCTGAGAGGATTATACATATGGGTATAATCAATTAGGGTGGCAACGCGGATAAAAGATTTTCGTCCCTTTTATAGGGTAAACGGAGGTCTTTTTTTATTTTCCAAATTTGTTTAAACTAAGAATTTGAAGTTAAAAATATTTTAATTTAAATTGGAATTATTAATTTATATTATAAAAATTATTAGGAGGAATTAATATGTTAGATATTAAAAGAATAAGAGAAAACTTAGATGATATTAAGAAAGCTATGGAAATAAGAGGCGAAAAAGAATTCGACCTTGATGCTGTAGTGGAATTAGATAATAAAAGAAGAGAGATACTTCAAGAAGTTGAAGTTATGAAAAATGAATTAAATGTAAACTCTAAAAAGATACCACAATTAATAAAAGAAGGAAAAGATGTAGAAGAGGAAAAAGCAAGATTAAAAGAATTATCAGACAAGATAAAAGGTATTGATGAGAAAGTAAAAGAAGTTGAAGCAAAAATGGAATATGCATTGATGAGAATTCCAAATGTACCTCATCCAGATGTGCCACAAGGTGAAACAGATGAAGACAATGTTCAAGTAAGAACTTGGGGAGAACCTACAAAATTTGATTTTGAACATAAAGCTCACTGGGATATAGGAACTGGTTTAGGCATACTAGACTTTGAAACAGCTGGAAAAATAACTGGTTCAAGATTTACTTTATATAGAGGACTAGGTGCTAGATTAGAAAGATCTTTAATGAATTTCTTCTTAAATACTCACACAGCTAAACATGGATATACAGAAGTTTTACCTCCATTTATGGCTAATAGAAATAGTTTTATAGGCACTGGTCAACTTCCTAAATTTGAGGAAGATATGTTTAAAATAGAAGGGCTAGAGTATTTCTTAATACCAACAGCTGAAGTACCTGTGACAAATATACATGCTAATGAAATATTAGATGTTGCAGAACTTCCAATAAAATATTGTGCATATACTCCTTGTTTTAGATCTGAAGCTGGTTCAGCAGGAAGAGATACAAGAGGTTTAGTTAGACAACATCAATTCAATAAAGTTGAATTAGTTAAATTTGTTAAACCAGAGGATTCTTATAAGGAATTAGAATCATTAACTCATGATGCTGAAACTATGTTACAAATGTTAGGTCTTCCATATAGAGTTGTAAGAATATGTACAGGAGACTTAGGATTTACAGCTGCTTTTAAATACGATTTAGAAGTTTGGATGCCAAGTTATAATAGATATGTAGAAATATCTTCTTGTTCAAACTTTGAAGATTTTCAAGCAAGAAGAGCGGGAATAAGATTTAAAAGGGATAAAAAATCAAAAGCAGAATATGTTCATACATTAAATGGTTCTGGATTAGCTATAGGAAGATGCTTAGCTGCTATATTAGAAAATTATCAACAAGCAGATGGCTCTGTAGTGGTTCCAGAAGAATTAAGACCTTATATGGGTGTTGATGTTATAAAATAATTATGTATTAATATTATATAAGTGATAATATATTTTAAGATTAAAAATATACTATAAGTAAATAGTAAATTAAAAAAAGTTATGAGATTTAATAATTTCATAACTTTTTTATGTTAATATATATAATAGAATATTCATCATAAAAAGCTAAATATTTTCATAAATCAACATTTAATTAGACTCTGAAATTTTTTTTTTAGGTTAATTTAAATTAAATGTAGCTATGCATAGCAATATATTAAATAAACAAAATAAAATTAAGTTGAATTATAAAATGAATTATGATAAGATAAGTTTGTTATAAGTTTTGGGAGGAATTATGGAAAGTTCATTTTATATGAAAGAAGCATTAAAAGAAGCATATAAAGCATATAATAAGAGAGAAACACCAATAGGTGCTGTTATAGTTAAAGATAATCAAATAATAGCAAGGGCTCATAACCTTACAGAAACATTGAAAGATTCTACAGCTCATGCAGAAATTTTAGCGATAAAGCAAGCATCAGAAAAATTAGGTGGGTGGAGATTGACAGATTGTGATTTATATGTTACACTAGAGCCTTGCATAATGTGTAGTGGTGCAATAGTTAATTCTAGAATAAAAAAGCTTATAATAGGGACAAGGCATATAAAAAATTCATATATAGAGAAACAGCATGAGTTTAAATTAGATTATTTTGAAAATAATAATGTAAAAGTGGCTTTTGATGTTTTGCAAGAAGAATGCTCGATCATATTGCAAGAATTTTTTAAGGAATTAAGAAAAAGAGATTAAGGAGAGATGGTCGAGTGGTCGAAGGCGCTCGCCTGGAAAGCGAGTATATGGGTAAAACTGTATCGTGGGTTCAAATCCCACTCTCTCCGCCAGAAACAATAAATAAAAGTAATTAAATATGGTTGTAATTTTGCTGTACTAGATGGGGAGGTAGCGGTGCCCTGTAACCTGCAATCCGCTATAGCAGGATTGAATTCCATCTAAAGGCTTATTTTTTGTAGGGCCGTCCTGAATAAGTGGTGTTGATGCTTAGGTCCTGCGCAATGAAAGCTCATGAACCCCGTCAGATCCGGAAGGAAGCAGCGGTAAGTGATCACTTTTGTGTGCCGCGGGGGTGCCTAAGTTGAGCTAACTGTTTTGGTAACGCCTATGGAATTAAGTCGATAGATGGTGTACAGCATTTAATATATAAAAGACTAATCCCTTAGATAATGAGGGATTTTTTTATTAATTTTACTAAAGAGAGGTAAAAAGATGCATAAAGCATTATATAGAGCATATAGACCACAAAGATTTGATGATGTTGTTGGTCAAGAACATATTATTAAGACTTTAAAAAATCAAATATACAATGATAATATAGGACATGCCTATTTGTTTTGTGGTACAAGAGGTACTGGGAAGACATCTACTGCAAAAATTTTTTCAAGAGCAGTAAATTGTTTAAATAAATTAAATGAAGAACCTTGTAATGAGTGTGAAATATGTGAATCAATATTAAAAGATAATACAATGGATGTTGTAGAAATAGATGCAGCATCAAATAATAGTGTAGATGATATAAGAGAGCTTAGAGAAAGTGTAAAATATTCTCCAGCTAATGCTAAATATAAAGTATATATAATAGATGAGGTTCATATGTTGTCTCAAGGAGCTTTTAATGCATTGTTAAAGACATTAGAAGAACCTCCCTCATATGTAATCTTTATATTAGCTACTACTGAACCTCATAAGATACCTGCAACTATTTTATCACGTTGCCAAAGATATGATTTTAAAAGAGTTACTGTTAAAGATATGACTCTTAGGATGAAAAAAATTTGTGAAGATGAAGGAATTGACATAGATGACAAAGCTCTTAATCTGATATCTAGAAATTCTCAAGGAGCACTTAGAGATGCTCTTAGCATATTAGACCAGTGTATATCATTTGGAGAAAATAAAGTAGATTATAAAGATGTTGTTGAGTTGATGGGAAGCGTGAATATAGAACAATTATTTGAATTGTCTCAATGTATTGTAGCGCAAGATACTAAAAAATCTCTTGAAATATTAAATGAATTTGTTTTATGGGGGAAAGATATAAGAAACCTTATAAATGATTTAATAGATCATTTTAGAAATTTAATGGTTTGCAAAGTATCATCAGAACTAGATGAAATAATCTCATTACCAGAAGAAACTATAGAGCAACTTAAATCTCAGTCTGAGGACATAGATATAAATGATTTAATAAGAATTTTAAATATGCTGTCAACAACTCAAGATGATATAAAATCATCTTCAAATCCAAGAGTCTTAGTAGAAATAACTATAATGAAGATTGCTCAGCCAATGTTTGATGAAAGTAAAGAAGCTCTTATTAAAAGGGTTGAGAATTTGGAAAAAATCATTGAAATGGGCAGCTTTAAAATTACAAATAATGATAGTGGTAAAGAAAATGAATATGAGGATAATAGAGAAATAAATTCAAAAAAAGAAAGCATCGTTTATGAAGAGGTAAAGAATGAAGACGTTCTACTTATAGAATCATCATGGAAAAATATACTTAAACAAATTAAAAAAGATAAAAAAATGCCAATATACGCTCTTTTAAGTGAGGTAAAAAGTTTTAATGTATATTCTAACATGTTATATGTAATATTTGATGATAAATTTGATTTTGCAAAAACTAGATTAAGCTCCCCAGATACAATAGATTATCTAGAGAAGACTATAAGAGAAGTTTTAAATAGAAGCTTTAGTGTAAAAATAGTATTGTCATCAGAAGTCAAAGATATAAATCTTGAAGTTAAAGAAAAAAAAGACATTGGTGAAGAGATACTAAAGAAGATAGTAAACGAAGAAATACTAGAAATAAAAGATAGTATTGATGAAAATGAAAGTAAATAATAAAATACTATTATGATATAATAATAAAATGAAAATAAGTTTAGGAGGAATAGTGTTTATGGCTAAAAAAGGTTTTGGAGGCGGAATGATGCCTGGTGGTGGAAATATGAATAACTTATTAAAGCAGGCTCAAAAGATGCAAGAAAACATGCAAAAAGCTCAACAAGAGTTAGAAAATAAAGAAGTAGAAGCTTCAGTTGGTGGAGGAGCAGTTACTGTAAAAGTTAATGGTAAAAAAGAAGTTTTAGATATAACTATTAAACCAGAAGTTGTTGATCCAGACGATATAGAAATGTTACAGGATTTAGTTTTAAGTGCAGTAAATCAAGCATTGAGAAATATTGATGATATACAAGCAAATCAAATGAGTAAGGTAACTGGAGGTATGAATATACCAGGGTTATTCTAGTAGGTGATATTTATGCAAGTTTATACAGGTCCAATAACGAGACTAATAGAAGAATTTTCAAAGCTTCCAGGAGTTGGAAGAAAGACTGCTCAAAGGTTGGCTTTTCATATTATTAATATGAATACTAATGATGTGGAGGCTTTATCTAAGGCAATTATAGACGCAAAAAGAGAGATAAAGTATTGTTCAATTTGTTGCAATATAACAGATACAGACCCATGTAGTATGTGCTCAAATAAGAATAGGGATTCTAGTACTATATGTGTGGTAGAAGATCCAAGAGATGTTGCAGCTATGGAGAGAATAAGAGAATTTAAAGGACAATATCATGTATTAAATGGAGTTATTTCTCCAATGGATGGTATTGGACCAGATATGTTAAAAATAAAAGAGCTTATACAAAGGCTTGGTAATCAAGATGTAAAAGAAATAATAATGGCTACAAATCCTACTATTGAAGGAGAAGCCACAGCTATGTATATTGCAAGATTAGTAAAGCCAATGGGAATTAAAGTTACTAGGATAGCTCATGGTCTTCCTGTTGGAGGAGATTTAGAATATGCAGATGAAGTTACAATATCAAAAGCATTGGAAGGTAGAAGAGAAATATAAAAATCGAGGTTATCACCTCGATTTTTGTAATTTTTTGGAGTTAAATTTAGATTAATTTTGATTTAGATTTATTGAATAAATTTCTTCTGTATTGTATAATTTGTTGTATAAATCATTTAAAAATTTTGATAGGGGTGCAACATGAAACCAATTATGAACTTAGAAGAACATAATGCAATGAAGGAAAAAAGAGTTAAAAAAATGAAATCAAAAGACAAGCCTAAATATGATGATTTTGAGGATATAAGTTTTTCTAACAAGAAAAAAACTAAGAAAACTCCAAGAAATAAAAACACTGAATTCAGAAATAACTATAAAAACTATCAGTATGATTATGAAGAAGATTTTTATGAACCAATCTAGTAATTAAATAATTAGAAGATAAAAAATCCCTAATAGGTACACTATAGGGATTTTATTTATTTTATTAATCAGAAATTATACTTAATACTAAATTAGCTATGTTTTGGGCTGAATTTGACTTTCTTATAGATTTTATATTTTTCTTTAACATTTCTAGCCTACTAGAGTCATCTATCAAAACTTTTAATAATATTGATAAATTATATTTCTTTGTAGTTCTAAGTGCTGCACCACAATTGGATAAGAAATCAAGATTTTCTTCTTCTTGTCCAGGTATATAATATGGAACTATCATGGGTACATCTTTTAAGAGTGCTTCAGTTGTAGTAAGTCCGCCAGGCTTACTGACTAAAACATCTATAGAAGCTAAAATGTCATTCATTTTATCAGTATATCCAAGTACACATACATTTTTGTCATGATAACGAGATACAAGTTTTTTTTCAATTTTCTCTTTTAAATTTTCATTTCTGCCAGTTATTACAAGTATTTGAAAATCTCTATCTGTATCTAATAACTCATCAAGAGTTTCTTTTATATTTCCAGCTCCAAAGCTGCCACCCATAAGTAAAACAGTTAATTTATCAGGAGATAAATTTAGTTCAGAAAGAACAATTCTTTTGTCTCTATGAGAATGGAACGATTTTTCAACAGGGATTCCAAATGTTCTAATTTTACTAGGTTCAACTCCATCAAATACTAATAATTCCTTTACATACTCATGACCAACAATATAGTAGTCAATCTCATTTTGTATCCATGTGGAATGAGTAGTATAATCAGTTAATACAGAAATAAGAGGAGGAACATTAATAGTACTTGTATGATGCTTATAAAAATGATCAGTAGAAGCATTTGTTTCATTATTATGTAAGTTAAAATTTTTTTTCAATGTGCTTAAAGCAATCATTGGAAAAGGATGTGTACCTATAATTAAATCTGGTTTTGTGTTTCTAATGAGTTTTTTTAATTTTTTTGCCATAAATGTAATTATTAGATTACCTTTAAATTCGTTTTTTGATAAAAGATTTGTTTCAGATAATCTATATACACTTCCATATGCTTTGGGTGTATATATGGCAGATTTTTCATATCCTCTTGAAATTATTTTATCCATTATGTTATTGACTAATTTCAAACTATCTATTATTTCGCATTCAACAGGCTCTCCGTCAATTGTTTTGGATGTAAGTTCTTCTTTAATAGCTAGAGCCGCTCTATTATGTCCACCACCAGTAGAAGCAGACATGATTAATACTTTTTTGCTCATAATAAAATCCTCCTAAAATGTAGCATAGTATTTATATAATACTTTGATATGTAAAAATTGTCATTCTCAATCAAATTATTGATAAATCATTTTTTAATAATAATCTAATACAAGATTACAAAAATTACAAGTGAAAGAAATGTAAATTAATTTTAAAAAAATGTGTATTACTACAAATAAAAAATTTAAATTATAGAATAAAAAGGAAAATTGGGCATAAAATATATATTAGTCCTATGAAATAAGGACTTTTGTTTATCATTAATTTATGAGAGTTAAGCTGATAAAACATAGAAAAATTAAAAATCTTAAAAAAAATAAAAAATTATATTGACTTGGATAAATAAAGGTGATATAGTATTACTTGTCCTTAAGAAAAGGGCAAACATGAAAAATGAACTTTGAAAATTAAACAGTAGGTTAATTTATAAAACAAGAAACAAACCATAAAGCCAGATATTTTGATAACAATA
>NZ_JAGWCU010000061.1:0-8579 GCF_020657755.1 Clostridioides sp. ZZV15-6388
TAGCTTATTTTTATATGTATTTATCTACTCTTTTATATTATTTAATACTTTCTATTTGCAGTATTTAAAAAAACAAATAAATTAAACTTTTTATTGAATGTTTACACTAAAATAAATTAATAAATAGATTTAAACTACATTTGAAATATTACCATCTTGTATTGCTATACACACATCAGCCATTTTTGCTATATCATTATTGTGAGTTATCATAACTAAAGTTTGTTCAAATTCGTCTACACAAATTTTTAAAAGATTCATTACATCATCAGTAGTCTTACTATCTAAATTACCAGTAGGCTCATCTGCAAATATTATTTCAGGTTTATTCACTAATGCTCTTGCTATAGCAACTCTTTGTTGCTGTCCTCCACTTAACTCATTTGGAAACTTATTTATTTCATCTTTAATCTTTAATAAATCTAGTATATTCTTTATATAATTTTTATCTATTTTCTTGTTATCTATAGTTACTGGAAGTACTATATTATCATATACACTCATAACTGGTATCAAGTTAAAGCTTTGAAATATGAATCCAAATTTTTCTCTTCTAAATTTTGATAATTCTTCTTCTTTTAATTTTGATATATTCTTACCATCAATAATAACTTTACCTGATGTTATATTGTCTAATCCTGCTATACAGTGTAAAAGTGTACTTTTACCACTTCCACTAGGGCCAATTATTGATGTAAACTTTCCTTTCTCAAATACCAAGTTAATATTTTTTAAAGCTATTACTTTATTCTCCCCTTTACCATAGATTTTATTTAAATTTATTACTTCTAATATCTCCATACATTTACCGCCTTTACTCATTTATTTTTAAACCGTCTACTATACTTAATTTTTCTATTTTGTTTTTAGATAAATAAGATCCCACTAAACATATCAATATAGTTGCAACTCCAAATTGAAGTATTTCATAAATAGGTATATAAAACTTCATACTATTTTCTACCCCTAATATTTGTGATTGTCCTACGTTTACCATATTTACAAATTTATAGTAATTAAAAGTTGAAATGATTGATGCTATTAATGTACTAAGTACTCCATACATAATACTTTCTTTTACAATCATACTTTTAATCTTTTTCATACTCATTCCTATCGCTCTTAATGTTGATATTTCGCTTATTCTAATCATAATATTTGTTCTTAATATACAAATAACATTTATAGAAGATATTATAAGTGTAAGTAAAGCGGAAATTAGTACAGTCTTTTTGTTTTTATTACTTTGCTCCATGAAAAAATTTTTATATTCATATTTACTTTCAATATCTACGAATGAACTATCTTCTGTTATTATTTTTAATTTATCAATAACCTCTCTATCCTTATCTTCTTCAACTTTTATAGATATTTCATTGTAATTAGAATAACCTGTTATATCCTTATAATCTTTTTCATTTAATAAAACTTGTAAGTTTGTATCAAAACCTCCCTCTTGATTTACTACATAATCTTTATTTAATATCCCTACAACTCTTATCTTTTGTTTTTTATATTCTACTTTTCCATTTTTATTTACTGGTATCTTAATATTTATTAAATCATTTACTTTTATCTCTTTTAGTATTTGTACATCATTATTTCCTTGTCTTGTTGAATAAAAATTATTAGATATTAATGCACTTGGATATTCATTTTCTAAATTATTTATTATATTATTTCCATCAAGTATAAAATTGTCTATATTTTCTAATGTTTTATCCTTATATCCCTTAAGAGTCAAATTAATTTCTAAATTATTTTTATTTGTTGATGATTCATGATAAGGTATATAATCATCACTTAAGTTATTAATATCTGTATTATAAAACCCATTTATATTCATATTTGGCTGGATTTCTTTTATTTCTTTTATTTTTTCTATTTCATTTATATATTTCTCATTATAATATGCAAATCTCTCATCAGTATTATTTATATCCTTTTTCAAAATAATATCAGTTTTACCCATAGTCCTAACTTGTATACTACTATCACCTATATTATGATTGTTATAGACTGCCATCTTGCTTATATAGAAGGTTCCTGCCAAAGCTATTGAGAGTGCACATACAATAGTTCTTGTTTTATTCCTCCATACATTTTTATAAGCCATTTCTCCTGTTATCCCAAATATTTTTCTTATTAATTTATAATAAAACTTATTTTTTGTATGTATTTTCGAATTGTTTGTACTTCTAATAGCTTCTATTGGAGAATTTTTGTCTAATTTATGCATAATAAATATAATTGATACTAATACTGATGCTGTAGCCATTATTAAAGGTTCAAGCATACTTGTTTCACTTATATAAAGTTCTGTTATATTTCCATATATACATCTTAATCCTATATATGATAATATTGTACCTATTGCAAACCCTACAATTAATCCACCTATAAGAACTATAATACTTTGTATAAATAACATATATCTTATACTCTTCTTGGATAATCCTATAGCTCTTAGCATACCTATTTGTTTTGTCATATCTACTAGTATAATATTAAAAATATTATATATAACTAAAGTAGATGATATTATAGGAATTAACTTATTATTTTTACTAAAGCTAGTATTTTTACTCATTTTATATTCATCTAATACTTCGTTTAAACCTAAATTTATTGTAAAATTGTCATCATTTAACTTATATTTTTCTTTAAGTATATTTGTTTTTCCGATATTTGGTATTTTGGTATTAAGCTTTAAAATACCGTTATATCTAACCAAATTTTTAGGTATAATATTGATATTCTTACTATCATAAATAAAACAGTTTACTTTATAGTATTCATTTGCTGTGTAGTATCCTTCTGGCTTTTGAATAATACCAACTAATTTAAGTTTCTTATTTCCACTAAATAACTGATGTTCATCATTTTCATCCATATAATCTTTTACTATTTTAAAATCAATAGTTTGTCCTATATTATTCTTTAATCTCATTTCTTTTAATGCTTTTTCTTCTAATACAATTTCATTTTCATTTTGTGGCTCATTTCCTTTTATTAACTTATAACCATATTGATTTATAAAGTCTTTGTCATATGAATTTAAACTTATTGATACACCACTTTCATCTACTAAATTACCAAAGTTCTTTATATTGTGAATTTCTTTTACTTCTTTATCTTTTTTAAGCTTCATTGTTATATCATTACTCAAGTTAGTATATTCAATATGATAATCACTAAAGTTTATATAAGCTTCTTTAATATTAAGTTTACTTTGAGTTTCTGGTATAATATTTAGTGTAAATACTAAAATTACTGCTAAAGCTATGCTTGTTATAAGAGCTAAACTCCTCCCTTTTTGATTCCTCAAGTATATTAATGCTAATTTTAAACTGATTTTCATCTTTACCTCCTACTTGTATATTAAATATAAAAATAAGGTGATACCTTTTACATTTAAAAGATATCACCTTTATTTTTTAATCTCAATATTTATAACACAAGTGGTATTTTTATAGCTATAACTGTCATGTTTTTATTAAATAGGTATATATATTGTTGCTATAAACTTTACTTCATCAGATTTGAAATTTAGTTCTCCATTATATTTTTCAATAGATGATTTTATACTTTGAATACCTATTCCATGAATGTACTTATCTTGTTTATCAGTTATAAACTTTCCATTTTTAATTACAACTTTATTGATTTTACTATTTTCACATTTTATAACATAATACTTTTTTATAATAGTTCCTCTTATATTTATATATTTTTTTTGAATGCTGCCATCTATTTTATTACAAGCTTCTATTGAATTATCTAATAAATTGGAGAAAATACTAGTTACATCTACAACATCTATAAAATCACATCTTAAAAAATTTATATCACACATAAAATCTATCTTATTCTCTTTACATATTTTACTTTTTTCATTTAATATTATATCTAGTAATATATTTCCTGTATTATACACTTCATCAAAATCTTTCATTTCATTTTTTATATTATCCAAATATTTATTTACATCTTCATTATTACTTTGAAGAGCCTTTATACTGGCAATGTGATTGTTTATGTCATGATAAAGGTTTTTTATTTTTCTTTGAGATTCTTGTTGTGTTAAGTAATACTTATGTTGCATGTCTAGTTTTTCGTTTATAACTTTGATTTTTGCATCTTCTTTAGTTGATTTTATCGAGTTTATAAGGGTTCCAATAAAAACTGTATTTATTACAACTATAATATATGGAAATACAAAATCAGCAAAATTAACAAATGGCATAAATGTTATATTATAATTTATTTTATTGTCTGATATTATTGAATAAAAATCATAAATACTATCTGTCGCTTTATTTAAGAATAAAATTATAAAAGCATTTATAAGTATTGTTAATACTATATAAATGTAATACTTGGCGTTTATATATAGATTTTTTATTTTATCAAAATTATAGATAAATATAAAAATAATAAGATTCATTGTAATAAACTCAATTATTTCAAACTTTAGTCTAATGTTAAATTTGAATTCTTCCATAAAAAATACATATACATATAATAATATATAGTGAATTGTTAGTTCTGATATTTTATATAATATAGTATATATAAAAGAGTAAATAAAAGATGTTTTAAATTTCATCCTATAGGAGCATTTACAAATAAAAGCTAATGATATTACTATACTAACAATATCTACTATAGGTGTGTATAACCACACTTTAGTTTTTATAATTTTTAACAATAGTATTAAATTTATAATTTTTAAAAATATACTTGATGGATTATATTCATATCTGAATTTTTTCATTATAATAAAAAATATTAAAATAAATACTATTGTACTTATACTTTGTCTAATCATATAACATAAATATGAATTTATCATAGCTTGTTTCCTATTAAGTTGAAGAACTTATCTTTAGTATCTTTAAATCGATATCTACTTATAGGCACTTCTTCTTTGTTATCGAGTATTGCCATATATTGTTTTATACTTTCTACATATTCTAGATTAACTAAAAAACTTTTATGACATCTATAAAATTTGCTACTATTTATTTCTTTTTCTATTTTATCCATTGTATTCTTTATTTTATACTTTCCACTTATTGTATGTATAGTTATATCTTTTTTTTGTATTTCTATATAAGTTATTTTATTTATTGTTATTTTATTTATGATGTTTTTTTCATTTATAGCTAGATACTTATCATTTTCATATTTTTCATTTATACAATTTATAAGATGTTTTTCTAAATCCTCATAGTTTATAGGCTTTAATATATACCTATATGCTCTTACCTCATACCCTTCTTGTATATAATCAACTAATGAAGTAATGAATATTATTTCTGAACTTTTATCGCCCCTTTTCCTAATCTCTCTAGCTAAATCCATTCCATTAATTTTCCCCATTTGAATATCAAGTAAAAATACATCTATATCTTTAGGATAATTACTGATTAATTCTTCTGAAGAGCTAAATATAAGTATTTTATACTCTATATTTAGATTATAAAATACTTTCTCTATATATTTTTTTATTAAGTTTTGCTGATTTTTTTCATCTTCACAAATAACTAATCTAATCATACATATTTCCTCCATAATCGAATAAATTTCATCATAATGTAGTATCTTTCATATCTTATTCAATGTATTATCCTTTTATATAATGGTCTTGATTATTAGATATTTATTCACAATTTTTACATACTCTTGGCTTTCCGCTATCAACTATACTACCAGTTAATATATTCTTACTATTGGATAATGAATTACATTTATCGGTAATATGATATACTGAACCATTAGGAGTCCAATAAACAATCTTAGAATCATAAAGAATATTTGTATCATTTTCATGTTTTAAAATATTCTTAGAATTATTTAAATCCTTATTTTGTATATTATTATATGCCCACTCTTTGCACTCAGTTTTAACACCTTTACCTGTAGATTCGAATATTACATCCTTACAAAAGTCGCTTCTATGAATTTCAATGCCTTTATTAATTAACCTTGTAATAGTATCTTTATGTGGATGACCATATGAATTACCTTTCCCAACTAAAATTACTGCATATTCAGGATTTACTTTATCTAAAAAATTCTGAGATGAACTACTACGGGAACCATGATGGGCTACCTTTAAAATGTCTACTTTTCCAAGTTTTGATAATATTTCTTTTTCTGTACCTTCTTCAGCATCGCCTGTAAATAAAACTTTATCCTTACCATTAGTATATATAAGTACTAATGATTGTTCATTAGTAGTATTTCCTCCATTTGTATTTAGAACTTCAAAATAGGATTCTTCAAGATAAAACTTTTTATTTTCAAGAGGTACACTTGGTGATAAATCCTTATTTGCTAAAGCATATATAAAATCTCTATAACTCTTTGTTTCTGCTGAACCGTTTGATACAAAAACATTTTCTATGTTGAAATTTTTTACAACAAAATCAAGTCCACCTAAATGGTCTGCATGAGAATGAGTAGCTATAAGATATTTAATATCTTTTACGCCTTGATTATTTAAATAATCTACAATTAGATTTTCATCATCATTATCACCTCCATCAATTAGTGTAAAAGTTTTACCATCCTGAATTAATATAGCATCGCTATTACCAGTATTAATAAAATGAATTTTTACATTTTTATCACTTAAATTATTTGATTGATTATTTCCACTGTCTGATGTATTACTACAACCAGTTAAATAAATACATATGGAAATTATTAGCAGAAATATTAAAGCTTTAATTTTAGAGTTTTTTTCATTACTTACATTTTCTTCTATCACAAACTACGCCTCCATCTTCATAATACACTAGCAATTTTTTAAAAGCTTATAAAACTTTGTATATTTTATTACTGTTTTTTACTTTATAATACTTTATGAAAAATATTAATTCCATAATATTTTTATAATATATATCATCTATCGACTTATTCTATCATAATTAATTATTTAATAGCAATATTTCTATTTTATAGTCAATCTATCTTGATTGAGTACTGAAATAATAATATGTTAGTTATTTTAAAAATTCATAATATAATTTATTAGTATAGATATAAGAAGAATGCATAGAAATAAGATATTCTTCCATAAGTTATACTTTAAAGTACAGTAAATAAAAAGGTAACAACTAATTCTAGTTGTTACCTTCCAGCTTTTCTACCATAGACTACATCTTCTTTTTCATAATACACTAATAATTATAACATGATATGCGTTTTTATGATATTTTTTTACATAATATTTTAATTAGCATTTATAAAATAATAATAATAAAAATTGACACCGTATAAGTTTTATATTATATAAAATGAATTATTTTACATCAGTAGTACCCAGTTATGCATTTTAAACGACCATTTATGTTTAAAATATTGCAAAATTCTTCCAAAACTTATACTATATTAAATATCAACAAAAATAAATAAACTTTTTCCTTAAAGAAGGCTTAAAGCTCACACCAACTGCCTTCTTTTTTTTTATAATTTTTTAACTATTTATTTTGATTAATATTTATTTCATATTTTAGCTCTACTCTTCTAGATGCATCTCTATTTACACTATTATCTCCATTTTTTACGAGTTCAGCTTTTGACCTACCTATTGCAATAATATGTTTAGTTACTTCATCTTTATATTTATAATTACCTATTTCATCTCCTACTACAAATTTAGCAACGCTATATGCCCTTCTTTGTGATAAATCTAAGTTATAGATATAGCTTCCTACATCGTCTGTATGACCTTCTATAACTATTTTAGATATATAGTCGCCATAATCTTTATAAATAGTTTCTATGTACTTTGGAACAAACATTTTTAACATCTCTTTAGCCTCTGGTTTCAAGACATCACTATCTACATCAAACATTGTCCTTTCACCAAAAGTTACTTGACCATTAGCCTTATCCACTTTCACAGGTATACCACTTTTTTTAAAGGTTTCTTCAACAGAAGCATTCACATTTTTAGCTAAATCTTGTTCAACTGAGCCTGAGATACTTTCTGAACTAAATAAGATAAGAATTACAACCATCAACACAGTGGATAATAAATCTGTAAATGTTGGCCAGAAACTACTCTTTTCAAATTCTCTGTTAACAGTTCTTCTATATTTATTATTCATTTAACTCATCCTCACCTATGGCCTTTATTTCTTTCTTTTCTATCTCATAAATTTCTTCACTTAAAGGATTAAATATACTATCAATATTATTTTCAAATAAATCTTCACTATCAAGAGGAACTTCATCTTGCATGAAGGAGTTATTAAACATAACATCTAGCTTATCTTGAATGTCTAAAGAATTCTCAAACATTATATCTAGTTTGGTTTGTAAGTCATTAGAAAAGTTCTCAATAATACTTGAAAGATTCTTAATTGAATCGTCTAGAGTGTATTTTTCATCTAAAAGAATTTTTTGATTTTGATATATTTTGTTTTCATGAGTCATTAATTTAGTTAACAAATCTTGAGCACTTCTTTCATATAAAGCAAATCCTGCATTTATATTTCTTATATAACCTTTAATTTTATGCTGGCTTTCAGTGGAATTATATATATTTTTTGATGATTCTTTTA
>NZ_JAGWCU010000062.1:0-7500 GCF_020657755.1 Clostridioides sp. ZZV15-6388
TAATAAAATTAAATATAATTAAATTGGCATTGTAGAACATTTTAGTATTTGTAAATATATAAAATCGTAATGCTAAAAGTATTAAAATTAATATAAGTATAATTTCAATTTTTATCTTAGAAAAGAAAGTAATAATGTTTTCTAAGAGTTTAACTTTCTTTTGGCTATTTTTTTTATATAATATAAGAAATAATACAGATAATAAACAACTTGCTAATGTAATACCTTCACAAATAAACTTTAAATTTGCTTTTGGTAAGGACAAAGGCGTACCAAAATAATAGAAATAAGGTATAACCTCCTCATTATAGAAATAATTATACTGATTAATATCAATAAAGTTATTATTTAAATCGTATATTGTTTCAAATAATGTAGAAAAGGAGAGAAATAATAGTAATAATAAAATAAATTTTGCTCTTGAATCATTAATAATTAAGTTTTTCAATTTTGTAACCAATTCCCCACACCACCTTTAAATATTTTGGTTCTTTTGAGTTTACTTCAATCTTTTCTCTAATTCTTCTAATATGAACAGCAACAGTTCTTTCACAGCTATAAGCATCTTCATTCCAAACTTTTTCATAAATCTCATGAGAGGAGAATATTTTTCCTTTTCGTGATAGGAGAAGAGCAAGTATTTTATACTCAAGAGGTGTCATTTTAACTTCTTCACCATCTAAAGAAACTATTTTTGTATCTGTATTTAGCTCAAGACCTCCACTTTTTAAAATATAATTAGTATCGTTTGAGTTATTTGCATTACTAAAGTCTCCTAAGTTTATATATCTTCTAAGTTGAGATTTTACTCGTGCAGTAAGTTCTAGTGGATTAAATGGTTTAGTTATGTAGTCATCAGCGCCCATATTAAGACCTATAATTTTATCCATATCTTGTGATTTTGCAGATAGAAGGATTATAGGAATATTCTTTTTTTCTCTTATTTTGAGTGTAGTTTTAAGACCATCTAAATTAGGCATCATTACATCCATTATTATTAATTTAATATCATTTTCAATTAATATATCCAAAGCTTCTAAGCCATCGTATGCTTTTAAAACATTAAGATTATCAGGTCTTAAATAGAATTCTATAGCATCTACTATTTCTTTATCGTCATCTACGACCAATATATTTTGATTCACTTTATTATTCCCCCTCGAAATTTTATTTTTAATCAATCTTTATTTTATACTAAAAATTGGTTTCAGAAAATAGTAAGTATATTAACTGATTAGCTCTAAAAATATATTAACAAATATAAATAACAAAGGAGTTTCATAATTATTAAGAATTTATAACAAATATTTATTTTAAAATAAATATTTGTTATAAATTAGGGGTGTGGAGTATAGAAGGAACATTTTTATCATTTAATAATTTATCAAAAGACTTGTGGTCAGATTTATAACCAATACCTTCTCTGCATTCTGATTCATCAATAAGTTTGTATTGTTCACACGCATTTTTTACTTTTTCATAATCCTCAATAGAATGAGCTTTATAAACTATCTTGTTGTTAAAACTTATTTCATGAGCAAACTTAGGTTTTACAAAGTATTTGGCATCTTTGATTTGACCAGAGTTATACAGACCTTGAATGACAGAGCCATTTTTTATATGTTGTAAATGGTCATCTAACTTATAAGTATGTGCTATATGGGTTACACTTTTAAATTTTTTTTCAAAAGTAATTGCAATTTCTTCCATAGAGTTAAAATTAGTAGTACCATTTACATTTTTTTCTGGCAATATTATTATATTTTCTCTTTTTACTCCTAGATTATTAAGAGAAGCTAAGAATTCTCTATTTCTATATTCTGATTTTTGGCTATCTGTAAGAGTTTCATATTTTTTATATCTATCGAAAACAGATATACCACATCCAGTAGATACTAAAACCACAAATACATGATTTTTTCCTCTTTCTTTTACAGCGTTTACAATAGCACTGCCAGCCCACAATACTTCATCATCTTGATGTTGAACATAGAAAACAACATAATCTTTAAATTTTCTATGACTATAATTAATATAGCTATTAAAACCTGTTAAAATAAAGCATAAAACTAAAATGATAGATAAAATTCCATACTTATTTATAGTAAACTTCTTGTTTTTAAGAGTCATTTAATCATCTCCTGAAAAGCTGTCTTAGTTATATTATCAATCAAAGTATTAAAAATTATTTCTTAAAAAGTAAAAATTATAGAGTAGATTAATGGAATAAATTTTTTTTGTGCTAAAGTAAAATTAAAAAATTTTATATATAAGTAAGAAAAAAGAAGGGATGGTTTAGATGGTTGATATCTTTTTTTATATCTTCTATCTGCATCATTTTAGACAAGTGATTAACCCTTTTTCATTGCTTTAATTTAGTACGGTGTTAAGTATTTAAACTAAATTCAAAGGCGCAAATTTAGTATTATTAACGCCTTTGAAAATTTAGACACTGTTATAATTTTGTTTGTTTATATTCGTTTATATAGTATACTAGTAAAATAGTATTAACATTAATTACACAACGATTTTAATTGTGCTTTTAAGAATAATGTTATATTTTTAAATATAGTTCTTTTATCAAGATCATTTACATATATATCTTCAATACATGAATTTACAATAAATTCCTCACATAAATCCACTTCTATGCCTAACTTAGGATTATATCTATAACCATTTATTGTAACTATTGGTTTTCCAGGTGGTGAAATAACTATTCCTTCTTCATATGTCAAGCATTCAAATTTGGCATATGGAATTATATATGCTAAAAATGGTACTTCATAATGTGCAGAATGAACTGATTGTTCATCTACTAGAGCAGTATATACTATTTTCTGTTTTAATAAACCATTCACTATTAGCTTTCTTCCATTTAAGCATGTTCCTTCAGCATTTTGTAGTATTGTAAATGCACTAGTATTTTCACAATCAATTGGTATTCTACTTAAACTTTCAACAAGTATAATTAATACACCATTTTCTCCAATTAAGATATCAAATGAAGGTGTAATGATATTATTAATTATTGTTTGTAAAGTTGTTATTAATGTTTCTATTAATGGTCCTTCAAGTGTACTAACTGTTTCAAATATATCATTGATAACATTTTGTATAGATTTTAGTAATCTTATTAAATCGTCTGCTCTGCATATTATAGAATTAAGAGATTCGCATACTATTCTTGCTATATCAGTTTGAATTGTATCTAACAAATTATTAATATCAAATAAAAGAGAATTTACAGATGGTTGAACTAAATCTAGTAATCTTTGTAGTTTAGCTAATAAAGGATTTATAATCTCGCCTAATCCAGGTATTAAAGGTATGGCATCCTTAATTGTTGATATTAAATCATTTATTCCACCAATCAATGTATTAATTGGTGTCTGTATATTTGTTTCTAGAAACCCATCTAATATAATTTCTATTCTATTCAATATATCTAAGCTAATATATAAATTATATGATTTATATGCAAATGGAGTTTCTATAAGTTTTACTGAAGTAATTGTTGCACTTGCATAAACTTGATCTATATTTTCTATATCAGGTTTTAATCTTGGGATGGGAAGTATCTCAGGAATTGAAATCTCTGTCCAATTTAAGTTTTCCTTTTTACATCCATTCATATTTAATTTTGATACATCACATATACCTAAAGTTTTGATATTAAAGTCACATTCACAAGTTTTTTTATTACATCCCATTTTTATTCCTCCTCATTTTATTTAAATTACTTAACATATTTTTGATGCCTTTATAAAAATAGTTGTATTTTTAAAGACACTTCTTTCTGATAATACACATGCATATATATCCTCTATATATGCTGTTATCTTAAATTGTTGGTATAGTGGTGTATTTTTGTCTATTATTATAAATACTGAAAATGGTATATTAAAATGTGCAGAATGAACTGATTGTTCATCTAGCGCTGCTGTATAGATTATTTTTTGTCTTAGTAGTCCTTCTATTATTAATTTTCTTCCTGTCAAATTTGTACATTCTCCATTTGGTATAGTTTCTCCTGGTATAGAGTTTCCATTACATGAGATGTATCCGTTTACCAAAGGTGTTTTTATTACTCTTTGAGATATTATATCTACACAAGAATGTACCTCTACTATATCTTCTATATTTGGCTTTTGTGATGGTATATCTACTGTTTCTGATACAAAAAACTCTGTCCATTTGTTTTTATCTTCAGGACAAGGGCATTGTAAAACTTTTTCTATTTTTGATTCTGGATAGACACCAACAATATTTAATATCTTATCATCACAACCGCATTTATCATGGAATTGATAAGATGTGCCATTTGTATAATTAGAATTTAACATTTCCTCTACTCCTTATTTTTATAATTTTATAATGTATTTCTTGGTATTGCATATAATAATAATGTTGTATATTTCGATATAGTTCTTGCATCTAATAGGCTTACAGACAAATCTTCTATACACGCATTTACTTGATAATCTACATCAAGTGAGTCTAATTTCATTAATTGTGTAGCATTATTAAAAGTAATTTTATGTGGTATAACTATATAGCTTGAAAATGGTACATAAAAATGTGCAGAATGAACTGGTTGAGATTTTTCATCAGCTGTATAAGATATTTTTTGACACAATTCACCCTCAACAATAATTTTTCTTCCTGTAGAGATTTTTCCTTCTAAGTTTGGTATAAAATCACAATTAGCATCTAAAGGTGATATAGGTGTCTTCACTACTTTTGTTCTCAATATATTCACTGATACATTAACTGAGTTTATTTGTTCAATATCTGGTTTTTGTATTGGGATATTTAAGGTTTCTGGTATATACATCTGAAACCAATAAGGATATTGACTTATAACCTGTGTAACATCGTCTGTGTCACATAAACCACTTACATCAATTAAATCCATATTACAAGCACATGCATTACTATTCATATTTATCTCTCCTTATATAATTTATTGAAAGTTTTTAGCTCTCAATATAATTTATTTAATTTTCGACTTTTTGTTACATATTTTTGAATATTTTTATTTTTTTAGATTTTTTATAACAATATATGATTCTATATCATATATAAAATGTATATAGAAACTTCAATCTCTATATAATTATAAAATTAAGGAGATATTTATATGAATGAAAGTATTTTAAAAACTGGAATTACCCCCTTAGAAAATTATCCAGATAACAAATGTATGAAATACTATAAAGAATTTATAGAAGATGATATACTATGTGTTCCAACACAAAAACCAGATATAGAATGTATTAATGAAGTAAGTGTAAAGATATGCATAGAAGATAAGGAGATTATTAACACTATACTAGGGCCAAAATTAATTATAAAAGGATTTAAAAATATTAAAATTATATATACTGGAGATAATTGTCAGCAGTCTCTTCATTCTGCACATTGGAGTATACCATTTTGTCAATTTATCTTGTTAAAAGATTTGAGATATGATAAATGTGAGAATATTATAGAAACAATTTTTATTGGAATAGAGAATATTTGTGTAAAACACTTTGATTGTAGAATGATTGATTTATCACTATTATTTGTAATTTGTCCACAACTTCATAATTGTAATAATTGTAAATGCTGTAGAAGTTATTGTATGCATAATCCAAATTTATGCTATTATGATAATGATACCTGTTCAGATAGTTGTAATAATGTTACACCATGTAAATATAGTCTTGGTGATAAATATAATAGCAAAATGAGATACAAATAAATATTTAAATAAGAGACAATAAGTATATTTACATATATTTATTGTCTTTTTATTCAATTAAAGTCAGTTTTTATAAGATAGAATAAAAGAATCATTATAAGTAAATATATAATAAATTAATATAATATAGTATTATTAAATTTTATAATTATTACGATTTGAGTTAAAATATTGGAACAATTTATATATCAGTAAATTCAAGGTAAGAAAAAAAGACCTCAATTACATATAAAAATAAGGTCTTTTTATGGGTTTTAAAAAAAGTAAAAATATTATAGATTTTTACTTATACAAAAGAAGCTATCTCCTATAGATTTTTAAATCCATTGAAGTAACTTCTTCTGTATTATAGTTTGCATCTTATTATAAAGTATTTCAAATAGCCAAAAAATTATATTATTTGTATTATTTTATATATTTAGCTATCAAAATATATTAGATTAAAATAATATACTCTATTATACTTAACATAGTTTTTTAAAGCTTTTGTTTTTTATAAAAATAAAATTTTTAGTAGTTTCTATTGCATTTTTTTGTATAGCATTGTTTTTTGTACTTATCAAAACATTCTTGTATATTATCTTCATAGTTGTTTATATAAGGTGAGTTTTCATAATAAACATTATAATAGTCACATCCATGATGTTCATCATGTTTACATTTTTTTGAACCACATTTTATAAATGCAATGGCCAATTTAATTAGTTCATCAATTAACTCCTCTATTTGATCCAATTCTTTTTCTAAATCACAAATTAGACAATCACAGAAAGAAGATCTTACATCTTTTTCATCATTGCATGAAATACAATCACTACAGAATATTAATAGTATAATTATTTTAGCTATAATAGATATTATTAAAAGTATAATTTGTACTAATAAGCAAAATAATTTTCCTACTAAAAATTCACATTTATCATTACAGTTTATTTGTCTTATAGCTTCAGCTAAACACTCAGATAATCTAAAAGCTCTTTTTAATTCTTCTCTAAGTTTGCAATTTTTTACATAGTTAGAATCTATTAGAGATTCTAATTCTTCGGAAAGTTCATTTAATATGCCATTATCTAAATTGAAATTTAAATCTTTTTGAAAATCCAATTTAACTTTTGCATCAGATAAATCATAACTTTCACCAACTAAAAAATATTTTATTATTCTCCATATTTGACAAGGTGTTAAATAAGCTCTTGTATTTGTATTTAAATATTCTTCTTTTGTCAATCCAATTACTAATTTCATTAAATCACTAGAACATGATTCTAAATTATTCTTATAATATTCTAAACTCTTTGTATTATCCATTCTTTACCACTCCTATATATTTATTAGGATAAATTCAATATCCTAATATATATATATGACTTGGGTACATTTATGATACAAATAAAAACAAAATTTTACATTAATATATATAAAAATACTATTTTTACTTGAATTATATAATTTTTTTATATTTTGTGTAAATATATGAATGAACATGTGAAAGAACTTTTATGTAATAGAGGTATAATAAGAGTATTGGATTCTATAAGTAGATTAAAAGAATTTTTACATAAACTAAAAAATCGTCCTGATAGCAATCAAGACGATTTTAATGAATAAATCATTACTTAAATTATTTTGAATTTGAAACTTCGATCTAGACTAATAGATTGTAGTTTATTTTTTGTTTTTAATACAGATTCACATCTTTATCATATTGTACTTTAATAAAAAATAAAACTTCGAATGCTAGAAATATATTT
>NZ_JAGWCU010000063.1:0-6174 GCF_020657755.1 Clostridioides sp. ZZV15-6388
GGCTATAATCCAAAAGATATGTCTATAACATATAGATTCTTTTCAGACCTTGTTAGCATATATAATAGAAAAACTATAAATAAGAAACTATCTATAACCTTTTTAATCTCTATAGTTATACAAGCAATTATTCAGTACATAGTTTTAGTATTATTTATGCGTGTATATTATGTTGAGGCAATAGTTATAGAGGTTTTATTCACACTTGTAAGTATAATTTCTTATTCTTCTATATACAACTTTTTATCTAGTAAGTTTAACTACATAAATAATATCTCGAAAAATATAAAAAATATTGAAAATGGAAATCTAAAATATAAGTTGGAAGTGATAGGAGACGATGAAATATCTGCTTTATCCAAGAGTATAAATAATATAACAGATGGTCTTGAGGCTGCTGTAGATGCTAATATAAAAAGTGAAAGAATGAAGACAGAGCTTATAACAAATGTATCTCATGACTTAAAGACTCCACTTACATCTATATTAAGCTATGTTGATATGTTAAAAAATAATGACTTTGATAAAGAAACAATAAACGACTATATAAATATTTTAGATAAAAAATCACAAAGATTAAAATTATTAATAGAGGATATATTTGAAGCTTCTAAGCTTAGTAGTGGTGATGTGGAATTTAATATAACAAAAACTGATATAAAAGAGCTCTTAATTCAAAGTATAGTAGAACTTGAAGATAAAATTCAAAACAGTAATTTAGATTTTATAATAGAAACACCTGAGGAATCTGTATTTACTATGATAGATGGAAAAAAGACTTGGAGGGTATTTGAAAACCTGATTGGCAATATACTAAAATACTCTATGAAAAATACTAGAGTTTATATAGATATGTTTATAAAAGATGAAAATATAATAGTAACATTTAAAAATATTTCAAATGATAAATTAAATCTAAAACCAGAAGAATTAATAGAAAGATTTAGAAGAGGTGATATATCAAGAAATACAGATGGCTCCGGTCTGGGCTTATCAATTTCTCAAAATATAATTGAATTACAAAATGCAACTATGGAAATAATTATAGATGCTGATTTATTTAAAGTAGCCCTTTCTTTTAAAAAAATTAATTAATATTAAATACATAAGGTTGTAAATTTCAAAATAATTTTTATTTTAAATTACATGCTATAAATGGTTAACTTGCAATTTACAACCTTATTAAAATCATAAAACTATTTTTAATATACTTATATACTTACTCTAATATATAGTCTTATTTTTTCCTGATTTTTTAGCTTTATATAGTTTTTTATCTGCCTCACTTAAAAATGCTTCAAAAGAATCAAAGTCTATCCATTCAGAAATTCCAATACTTACAGTTATTTTATAGTCGAGGTCTTTAAAATTATATTTAAGTAGACTATTATGAACTTTAGATTCAATATGAATTGCTTTTTCTATATTTTCTGTCAAAACAATAAATTCATCTCCACCATATCTACCAGCAAATAAATAGTAATCTCTAAATGATTGAATGATGTAGGCCATCACTCTTATAACCTCATCTCCCACTAAATGCCCATAATTATCATTTACATGTTTAAAATTATCTATGTCAATTATCATTATTGCATAGTTTTTAGAATTATCTTTAACAGTATATTTTATATTTCCCATAATGGCTCTTTGATTTAATAAACCAGTTAATTCATCCGTAATAGCTAGTTGCTGAAGTTTTCTGTTTGCCTCTAACAACATAACTTTTTGCTCTTCTATTTCTTTTGTTTTTTCATGAATAATTGCCTCTAATCTATTATTTTCAGCTTCCATTAAACTTATCGGAAAATACTCACCTATTTTTTGTAAATCATTTGCAACAGAAGTATGAACACTGCTTATTAATATTTCTCCCTCACATTCAACACATAAGTATGTTATTCTTATTTCTACTTGAAAATTATAACCTTTTTTAGTTTTCTTACCAACTAGATACTCGCCAAATACAGTATGTAAATTTTTTGAATATTCTTTACTATCTAGCCATAACTTTTCTAAAATAAAACTATCTGGTGATTGTTTTACATACTCTTCTAATAAATACTCTACTTCTTCAATACTATTCCCTACTTCAAACTTTCCAGTACCAATCCAACATATATTTTTGTGAAAAAAAGACATACATTTTTTCACATCCCTATCTACAAAATATGCATTTATAAACTGCTCAACACGTTCAACATATTTGTTCTTAAACATAATATTATTATCCCCTTATCGTTCTAATAAAGTTATTATATCATGACATTGTGTATTTGTTTAAAGAAAAAATTTTATATCTATACATAATTATTTTTTATGCTTTTTAGGAGTAAACAAGAAAAAAACCTCCTTGGAGGTCTCTTTCTAAATGTTGGGGTTTATATTTACATATTTATTTGATTATACCTTTTAGTGCGATATTAATACATTTTAAATTATATTTCTCTATAAATCATCATGTATTTCATCTCTCTGTATTTATAATATCACATAGAATTTCCATAATCAGTTACATATCTGTTACCTAAGATTACAATTTTGTAATATTTGTAATCTTAGGTATAAATTTACATCCATTCTTTAATATAAGTGTATGTTTTTTATTAATCCTAAAGACCTTTTAAGTCATATTTTTCTAGGAAAAGTTTTAATTCAGAGTAAATTTCTTCTGCTCCACCAACTTTATTTGATTCAATATTTAAAGCTAACAATGGCTCATGTAATGATATTCTAAGTAAAAACCAACCATCTCCATTTGCTTCATTACAATTAACTCTTATACCTTCAAAGTTGTTTGGTGCAACAGACCATCCATCAACATCATTAACATGAGAATCTAATTCTTTTAATATATCTTCTGCATATGGTCTAAAATCTTCTTTATTGATGCCTATTCTAACTTCTTTTTCTTCCTTTGCTTCTTCAAGGTTTTCTATCAATTCTTCTATAGTCTTTCCTTCTAAAGAAAGTTTTGCAACTTTTATTAAAATTTTAGCTATTAAATATGCTCCATCATCTAAAAAATAATTTTCTTTTAAAGCAGCATGTCCAGATGTCTCTATAGCTAAATGGCACTCTTCACCTTCACTATTTAATCTTATAGCTTCATTTATTACATTTTTATATCCTCTTTTAAATCTATGATGTCTTCCTCCTAATTCGCTTATGAATTTAGCAAGACCTTCTGAAGTAATAGAATCAGTTACTATAGCTGTATTTGGATGTTCTTCTAATATTATTGATGATATAACAGCTATAAGAGCATTTTTATTTATTGGTTTACCATTTTTACCTACAATAGCAGCTCTATCTACATCTGTATCAAATATTATTCCTAAATCACTCTTATTATCTAATACGGCTTTACAAATGCTTTCCATTGCTTCTTTATTTTCAGGATTTGGTATATGATTTGGGAACATACCGTCTGGGTTCAAAAATTGACTACCTGTTGTATCTGCTCCCAGTATGTGTAAAACTTTTTCAGCAAAAAAACCTCCAGCTCCATTTCCTGCATCAACTAGTATTTTAAGTCCAGAAAAAGGCTTTTCATAGTTTTTACTTGAGTTTACACCTATTCTAATTTTATCTATCAATAAATTAGAATAATCTTCTATTAAATTTTTTACTACAACTGTACCTTTTTTGTCTACTCTTTCAGACTGTACACTATCATTTTTAACAGCTATATCCAACATTTCTTTTATATCTGTTTTTTCTAGACCACCATTTTCTGTAAAAAACTTTAATCCATTGTAGTAATAAGGTAAATGGCTAGCTGTAATCATAATTGACCCATCAGAGTGGTATCCATCCATAATAGTTGTCATAAACATTGCTGGTGTTGTAGCAATCTCACAATCAATTACATTACAATTATCATTGATTAAAGTTTCAATAACAGTGTTTCTAAATTGACTCCCTGTTATTCTAGAATCAGTTCCTATTGCAACAGTTATTTTGTCTTTTTTAGTTTTTTCTTTTAACCAAATATGAAATGCTTTAGCTATTTTTTTTACTTCTTCTACAGTTAAATTAACTTCCTTAGAATCATTTTTATATGCTATTCCTCTAATATCTGTCCCATTTTGCAGTTTGTATATGTCACCCATAAACATTCTCCTTACTCAATTAAAATTTTTATTAAATATTATAAAATTCCTAATTTATTTAAAATTTACATTATCTAAATATACAAATTTTATAATTTTATTATTAACTATTTTATACTTTCTTTTAGCTCTCTTATCTTCTCTTTATATGAAATTGGAGGCTTGTCATTAAATAAAGCTGATGTACCAACAACATATATATCGACTTTTTTGCCATTCATAAGTCTAATAGTATCTTTATTTATATTTCCATCAACTTCTATAAATGGAGGATTATCATAATCTTTTAATATCTCTGTAAGCTTATCTAACTTATCTAAAACAGAGAGATTAAACTTTTGACCTGCAAATCCTGGATTTACTGTCATTACTAAGATACCCTCAACTAAACCTATATATTCTTCTATTTTATCTACACTAGTTTGGGGACTTATTGCTAACACTGGCCCTATTCCATAATCTCTCAACTTTTGTATATCAGCTTTTACATCTGTGCTTGATTCCACATGAAAAGAAATATACTTTGGCTTTATATAAGACATCATATCAATATACTTATTTGGAGTTTCTGTAGCTAAATGAATATCTAAAGGTATAGTTGTATTTTCGCTTATTGACTTTAATAGTTCTGGTCCCATGGCTAAGTTTTTGACAAATATTCCATCCATAACATCACAGTGAAGCAATTTTACATCAGCCTCTTCAAGAGCTTCTAGTTCTTTTTTTAAGTTCATTTGGTCTGCACACATTATTGAAGCACAAATAATAGACATAACTTTCCTCCTTAGTCATAAATTTTCATTATTTATAAGTTTTCATTTTCTATATCATCAATCATTTGTAATCTTCTTGCATGTCTTTCTCCATTATAACTTGAATTTAACCATTCTTCAACAATTCTCATTGCTAATCCTTTTCCAATAACTCTTTCCCCTAAACAAAGTACATTTGTATTATTGTGTTCTCTCGTAGCTTGGGCTGAAAAACAATCTGACACAACTGCTGCTCTAATTCCTTTAAATTTATTTGCGGCAATAGACATACCTATTCCTGTACCACAACAAAGTATACCTAAATCTGATTTTTTACTTTGAACATTTTGACTTACTTTTTTTGCATATATTGGAAAATCTACACTTTCTTTTGAATTTGTTCCTACATCTTCAACTTCTATACCTTTATTAATTAAGTTTTCTTTTATAAATTCCTTTAACTCGTAACCACCATGGTCACACCCAATAGATATTTTCATTAAAAAGCACCCCTTTTTATATAATATTTTACAATTATCGTAAAAATAAAGCTGTCCCATTGTAGAAATTTCTTTCTATTTTTAAGACAGCTTTAATTGATTTATATCAAATCAATTTATTATTCAATGATATTTACATCTATAATAATTCTTTTATATTTTTTACTATATCTTCAGTAGTTAATCCGTAATGTTTTAATAAGTCTGCTGGTGTACCTGATTGACCAAATACATCCTTAACACCAATTCTTCTAACTACTACATCTTTAGTTTCTGCTAAAGCTTCACATACAGCTGAACCTAAACCACCAATTATACTGTGCTCTTCTGCTGTAACTACTTTTCCAGTTTTCTTAGCACTTTCTTTTATTAATGTTTCATCTAAAGGTTTTATTGTAGATATATTAACAACTTCTACATTTACACCTTCTTTAGCAAGTTCTTCTGCTGCTTCTAATGCTTTTGCTACCATTATTCCTGTAGCTATTACTGTTATATCAGAGCCTTCTCTTAAAACAGTTCCTTTTCCTATTTCAAATTTATAGTTTTCACTGTTTACATCTGGAGTTGCAGCTCTACCTAATCTTATATATACAGGTCCATTATAATCAATAGATGCAAATAGTGCTTGTCTTGCTTCTAAAGCATCTGCTGGATTTAATACAACCATATTTGGTATACCTCTCATTAAAGATATATCTTCTATAGCTTGATGACTTCCTCCATCTTCTCCTACTGTTACTCCTGCATGAGTAGCTGCTATTTTAACATTTAAGTTTGGATATGCTACAGAGTTTCTTATTTGCT
>NZ_JAGWCU010000064.1:0-5969 GCF_020657755.1 Clostridioides sp. ZZV15-6388
TTTATATATTTATAAAATTACAATCATTACTTAGTAATTAATATTAGATGTATTTCTCTACATACATATATTATATATATTCTTTTATATACCTTTAAATTTATCTACGTTTTTAAGAAATATATCTTTTGGCATAGGCTTTGCATACAAATAACCTTGTGCATAATAACAATCAATACTCATTAAAAATTCTGCCTGTTCTATCCTCTCAACACCCTCACAAATCACCTCTAATCCCAAGTCATTTGCCATCTCAACTACTTTACTAATAATCTTACCTACTTTACCTTTTCCTTCAGAATTATCTAAGAGAGATTTATCTATTTTAAGAATATCTACAGAAACTTGATTTAGAAGATGTAATGAAGAATATCCGGAACCAAAATCGTCAACAGAAATTAAAAAACCAAGCTCCTTAATCTCATTTATCATATCATTTGATATACTATCATTTTCAAATAGACTTTCAGTTATCTCAAGTTCAATTCCACTTTTAGGTATATCATATTTAGCAAGCAAATTTTGTAATCTATTTATATAATCTTTTTTCTGAAAATGTACTCTTGATTGATTTACAGAGATTGAAATGGGTTTAACTCCAGAATCTATCCAAAACCTTGTCAACTTACATACTTCTTCTAACACAAAAAAATCAACCTCTATAATTCCACCACTCTTTTCAAGTATAGGAATAAATTCTCCTGGATTCATAAATCCAAGTTCTTTATGATTCCACCTAACAAGTGCTTCTGCACCAATAATGTTATTTGTTCTCATATCAAACTTAGGTTGATAATAAACCTGAAATTCATTATGTTCTAATGCATAATCTATTCTATCAACAATTTCTTTTTCTTTGTTAAGACTTTCTCTGAGAGATTCATCAAAATATATAATAGATGAATTACTTCTTTTTGCTTTTCTTCTAGCAATTTCAGCATAATCAATAGCTTTTGTAATAACAATGTCTTCATCTTTGATAATATATACTCCAAAGTTTGCCTTTACTTTAATGCCAATCCCCTTAACTTCAAAGTATGAAATACTTTTACTTATATCAATAAGAGTTAATTCCAAATCTTTTTTTAAATCATAAGGTAAAAGTAAAAGAAAATGGTCCGCTTTTACATGAGCTATTAATGCCCTGTCTCCAATAACTCTATTCAAAACTGATGCAATTTCTTTTATAATCATATCTCCAGAATCTCTACCATAATTTTCATTTATGATAGCAAACTTAGATATATCAAAAGCAATTACTGCATAAAATTTTTCTCTATGCTTTTCTAGAACTCGTGGTGCTTGTTCTTCAAATCCATTGTAATTCCAAACTCCATTCTCTATATCTTTAAATGCCAAATTAAAAATATGAGTGGAATGTCTTTTGTTGATTGCAATAACATAAGAAAGTACTGCTATTATAACTAAAAAGAAACAAAAAGAAATTAAAACTGTTTGAACTGGATGCTGATGAATATACTGTGATAAACTAATTTTATAGTCTTGAAAAATTGTATGCTTTGCAATAATTTCTGAATACTCATCTTTATTAAGTGCATTTATTCTCTTATCCAAAATGGAATATAATGTTGGATTTATATTTTTTCCAACACCTAAAGATATATTAGTTTTATAATCATTAACTAGAATTGCTTTTAAATTATTATAATCTTTTTGTATATAGTCTTCAGCAGAATATGTATTTACAAATGCAGCATCTGCATCTCTACTTTTCACTGCATTTATAGCTTTTTCTTCAGATTTATATCTTTGAATGTTGATACCTTTATAGTGTTCTTTGAGATACTCATCATTGAATGTATCGCTCTCAGCAACAGCTATATTATCAAATTTAGTATTTTTGTAATTTTTAGTTATCATGCTATAGTTCAATGTCATATAAGGAGATGTAATCTTAATACCATTCTGCTCTGCCCATCCATAATCCGAATTAAAAAAACATATAACATCTGCCTTCCCCTCTTTTACCATATCAATCGATTCTTTATATGAATTAGCTTTTACATACTCTATACTTAATCCAAGGTCTTTTACAATTAAATTAAATATATCTGGTACAATACCTTTAAGTCTACCTGTATCTAAATATGATAATGGATTGGAGTTTGGCATACTTACTACACGTATATGATTATTTCTTTTTAAGTAATCTCTTTCTTCCCTAGAAAGAATAGATGTATCTTTATTACTAGACTGATAGTACTTACTATATAAATTAAACTTATATGCCGGATTATCCATTTCAATATCTTCTAAAGCTTCATTTACCTCTTGTAACAGTTCATTATTGCCTTTTTTTACAATACAATAAAATGGAGATGGAGAAAATTGCGCAATTACGTTTTCGTTTTTGACTTTTCTCAAACTACTAGTTAATATTGCATCTACTTTTTCACTTTTTAATGCATTTTCCAATTCTTCCTGATTTTTAAAATATTTAGACGTATAATTAAATCCTTTTTCATTTGCAAATTTCTTTAAATGTTCATTTCTACTATTTCCATAAAGTAGTCCAACCTTTATTCCATTAAAATTTTTATAATCATTTGGTGTATACTTTGAGTTTCCGCTTTTTATTGTAAGTCGTGCATAACTACTTCCCATAGGTACTTCTGAAAAATCAAATTTCTCAGCACGTTCTTTTGTATATTGTGCAGAAGTAAGTAAGTCAATCTGTCCATTTTCTAACATAGTTTGACATTCTTCCCATGTACCAGATACATATTCATATGTCCAACCAGTATGCTTTGCAATCTCATGAAGATATTCATATCCATACCCATTTCTATTTCCATTTTTATCATAATCATGATATCCTTCAAAATCAAAAAAACCTACTTTTATAACACGATTTTCTGTCTTTGCAAGTGATTGTATTGGAAAACACATAAATATCATACAATTAATTAAAAATACGATGAAAATCAGTCTCTTAATTGACACAAACTTTAGCCCCCCTCATATAAAATCTTCTCTCAAATTATTTATAATCATTCTAATAATAAATTACTTAGATTTATATCATGCATAAACTTATCATTACACTTAATACTAAAAAAATATATGTTTATCTAAGAATAAATAAACATATATTTTTAGTGGTTACTCTGAGTGTATAAATTTATATAGTCATTATATATTTTTATTTATTATAATTATATAAATATCTTAGCATACCATTGAAAGTTCAACAATACTACACCTTTGATTTTATAAGTTGCAATATTTTATGAATATACTTTGCACTGACAAAACAGGAACTTTGACTCAAGATAAAGTAATCCTAGAATACACTCTTGATATTCATGGAAACTAATACTTTTAACAACAATCGGAATTACAATTGGGACTATTATACCTTATACATCATTTGGAAATGCTATTGGTATGATTTCACTTCCAAATATTTACTTTATAGGGTTGATTTTTACTATCTTATATGGTATTAGTAACTATGTTAAAAAAAATCTTTGTAAAAAAATATGGAGAATTGCTATAATTTAAACCTATTGTATTATAAAAGTTGTCATGTGAAAATATCTTTTATGTTGACTATGATTAAGTATTATGATACCATGATTTAAGCTATAATTAGTAATATATGTATTAAATTAAATAAGAAAAAATCAAAAGTACAATAGTACAATTTAAATATAAATGAATTAGAATTAATATTGAGATTAGGATGTGAACAATTATGGTTTATATAAAATTAGTTAAACTTGTTAGAAAACTTAACTCTACACAAATGTATACGATGAAGCGTTGTGTAGAGGTTAATCTGGAAGCTTAAAGCTTCTATCTTCATCGGCAAATATAGGTTTAGTGTAGCTTTTTAACTATGCTTATTTAAATTTACCTATTTGCCGATAGATATATAGATTTTACGGCCATAGATAGCAATGCTTATCTATGGCCTTTTGTTTTTCCAAAAGCAGAGGTCGGCATTTTATAATGCTATTCCTCTGCTTTTTTTATTTTCATAAAATTTTTATAGTAAAAAAGGAGTTTGAATTATGAGTTTATTAAAAGTAAATAATTTATCACAATGTTTTATGGAGAAATCACTGTACGAAAAAGCTGACTTTGATTTATTCAAAGGCGAACATATAGGTGTGGTTGGCCAAAATGGTGTAGGTAAAAGCACCTTAATTAAAATTTTATTAGGAGAAGTTATCCCTGATACAGGAGAGATTAAGTGGCAACCTAATATTAAAATAGGTCATCTGGACCAATATGCAGATATTAATAGAGATACAACAATATCACTGTATTTGCACACTGCATTTGAAGACCTCTATAAAATAGAAAAAGAAATGAATTTGCTATATCAGGAAAGTGCTATATCTGGAAATGAGCAACAACTTATTAAGGCATCAACTTATCAAGAGCAATTAATAGCAAGTGACTTCTACTCTATAGACAATGAAATAAATAGGGTAGCAAATGGTCTTGGGCTAGATTCAATAGGAATGAATCGTATTATTGGGGAACTTAGTGGGGGGCAAAGAGCAAAAGTAATTATGGCAAAATTATTACTTTCTAATTATGAAGTTTTATTATTAGATGAACCAACAAATTTTTTAGACAAAGAACATGTTGAATGGCTTGCGAATTATCTAAATACATTTAGAGGTGCATTTATTGTAGTCTCACATGATTTTGACTTTCTAGAAAAAATCTCCACAGGTATTCTCGATATAGAATTTGGAATGATTAAAAAGTATCATGGAAAGTACTCAGAATTTCTTAAACAAAAATCACACTTAAGGGAGGATTATATTAGAAAATATCAAGCACAACAAAAGAAAATAGAAAAAGAAGAAACATTTATACGTAAAAATAAAGCTGGTGTAAATTCAAAAATTGCAAGAGGAAGACAGAAACAATTGGATAGAATAGAAAGAATAGCTCCTCCTAACTTTACAGGAAAACCGTGTATCCAATTTGCAGAAATTGAAATGTCTGTACAAAACGCACTTACAGTAACTAATCTTGAAGTTGGATACTATTATCCATTACTTCCAAAATTAAATTTTTCTGTTAATACAGGTCAAAAAATAGTTATAACTGGATTCAATGGAATTGGTAAATCCACTTTGCTAAAAACATTGGTTAAAGATATTCCTTGTATTTCTGGAAACTTCATCTTCTCAGCGCAGATAAAAATTGGTTATTATGAACAGGATTTAAAATGGGAAAATCCTACTAAAACACCACTTCAAATAATGGCAGATAAGTATCCAAAATTAAGTACAAAAGAAATCAGACGCTCTTTAGCCAAGTGTGGTGTAAAAGAAGAACATGTTTCAAGAAGTGTTTCCACTCTAAGTGGAGGTGAACAGTCTAAAGTTAAATTATGTTGTATGATGCTATCCCCTTGTAATTTCTTGATTTTAGACGAACCAACTAACCACTTTGATGCAGAAACAAAAGATGCTTTACAAAATGCTTTGAAACAATTTAAAGGAAGTATTATTTTGGTTTCTCACGAAGAAAAGTTTTATAAAGGTTGGATTGACAAGGTATTTAATATAGAAAAACAATTGATATAAATTCCTATACTATTAGGAGATATTATGTTTATTGACAATACTAATTATTAATTATTTTTAATATTTCAGTATCTCTTGTATTTGTTATATTTGAGACTATAAATATTTTACTAAAGTATAAATATATTAATAGGCACTCATAAATGGGTGCCTAAAAAACAACTACTAGAATTCAGTCTAATCAACTCTATTCACAAGCTTATATCCAAGCCCTTTGACTGTTATAAGTATTTTAGGATTTGAAGGATTATCTTCAATCTTTTCTCGTGAACTACCATCCACTTAACTACCTACGGTAATGTTTGAAGTGGTGGCTTCTTGGTCAAGATAACTATTGTTATCAGTATCTCCAAGCTATTAGGCTAGTTCCTAACCCTTATGATTACCATTTAT
>NZ_JAGWCU010000065.1:0-5631 GCF_020657755.1 Clostridioides sp. ZZV15-6388
ATGTGGTTACAATAGCAGAGAGGATACACCTGTTCCCATTCCGAACACAGAAGTTAAGCTCTCTAGCGCTGATGGTACTTGGTGGGAAACTGCCTGGGAGAGTAGGACGTAGCCACGTAATTTTTTTATTTGTCGTATTGATTTAAAGTTTAAAATAAAATTCTAGATTAATATAAGAAATAAAATAAAAACCTATTGATATGAAAATCAATAGGTTTTTATTTTATTTAAGTTTTTAATTACGATGTTAAATATATTATATAGATACACAATCTATTAATTATCATCTAATATCTTATAATTTAAAAATTGTTTGATTAAAATTATTATGCCATTATCTTAGATACAAATTCTTTTAATTTATCTAATCCATCCAAGAAAGTATTTTCATTACAAGCATAAGATATACGAATATATTTATCCATACCAAATGCTATTCCAGGAACAACTGCTACATTGTATTCTTCTAAAAATTGATTACAAAATTCTATAGAAAAACTATCTTTGTATTTAAACTTTTCAGCTATCTTAGAAAGGTCTATAAAAGCATAAAACGCACCATCTGGATTTACATACTCTACATTTTCGATAGAATCTAATTTAGATGTGATTAAATCTCTTCTAGATTTATATGTTTTAACCATATCATATATATCAGTCGAGCAATCTTTTAAAGCTCCATATGCTATGTATTGTGATGTTAAGCTTGGATGTGATATAAGATGTCCTTGTATAGAGCTCATTGCTTTAGCGATGGTTTTATTAGAAGCAGTATAGCCCAATCTTAATCCAGTCATAGCAACTGATTTAGAAAAACCATTTACAGTTATAGTTATATCTTTTGCTTCTTCACTTAATGAAGCAACTGATGTGAAATTTCCAGTGTAACAGATTTTTTCATATATTTCATCTGCCAAAATATATATTTTATTCTGTATACATACTTTTACAATTTCAATCAACTCATCTCTTGTATAGACACTACCAGTAGGATTTGAAGGATTATTTATTACAAGAATTTTTGTTTTGCTTGTTATAGATTTTTCAAGTTCTTCTTTTGTTAATTTGAATCCATTTTCTTTTTTAGTGTCAATAAAAACTGGAACAGCATTAACTAATTTAACCATTTCAGGATAACTAACCCAATATGGTTTTGGCAATAACACTTCATCTCCCTCATCTGTTAACGCTAGCAAAGTGTTTGTTATAGAATTTTTAGCTCCACTTGATATAACTATTTCATCTATTGAATATCTACAGTTATTTTCTTCCATAAGTTTTTTACAGATTTCTTCTCTAAGCATTTTCAATCCAGGAACTAAATCATATTTAGTACAATCTTTATTTAAAGAGTCAATTCCATAAGATTTTGCAACATTAGGTACATTGAAATCAGGCTCTCCTATACTAAGGTTGATTATTTTAATTCCGTCACTTTCCATTTCTTTAACTTTTGAACTAATACCTATTGTATAGGATGGAGTTATAAAGTTTAGTCTTTTTGATAACATAAAATGCCCCCTTTTAAATTATTATTTATATTATACGACAAATTTGAAAAATGTACATAAGGAAATTTGTAGATATATATATTAATACATATGAAAATAAGTATTTTTTGCCTAAAATTAGTGTAAAAAAAAGAGAAAAAAGTTTTGACTTCCAAAGTTGTTACAAACGCTGATGTTCAAAATATCTACATAGTATTTGCAATGATTTGCGTTAGTTTGACTATTATGTACAAATTTGGTAATCTTAATATAGTAATTATTAAGATAATCCCTTTAACTTAGTTGAAGGGGATTTTTTTAGACTTAATATACTACATATAGTGGTATGTAGATTAATAAAATACAATATATAGTAATAGGAGGTTTTTTTAATTGGTTGAGTTTGTAAAAAAGAGAGATGGAAGAGTGATTCCATTTAATGAAGATAGAATAACAAGAGCTATATTTTTAGCAGCAACAAATGTTGCAGAAAGAGAAGGTATTGTACCTGATTATAAGTTATCTGAGCAACTAACTCAAGAAGTAATAAAGTTGCTAAATCATAAATATTCTGAATCAGTTCCAAGTGTTGAAGACATACAAAATTCTGTAGTTAAGGTTCTTATAGAAACAGGTCATGCAAAAACTAGTGAAGAGTACATAGTATATAGAACTGAAAGAAGTAGAATAAGAAATTCAAAAACAAGATTAATGAAGGCAATAGAGGAAATTACTTTTGAGGATGCAGAAGATGCTGATATAAAAAGAGAAAATGCAAATATCAATGGTAATACAGCTATGGGAACAATGTTACAATATGGAAGTACTGTATCCAAAGAATTTTGTAAGACTCATATATTAAAGCCAGAACATTCTTTCGCACATGATAATGGAGATATACATATACATGATATGGACTTTTTAAATATGGGAACATTAACTTGTTGTCAGATAGATGTTAAAAAACTATTTGAGGATGGTTTTTCAACTGGTCATGGTTTCTTAAGAGAACCACAAGATATAATGAGTTATGGAGCTTTAGCTGCAATTGCGATACAAAGTAATCAAAATGATCAACATGGAGGTCAAAGTATACCATTTTTCGATTATGGTTTGTCTGAAGGTGTGTATAAGACATTTAAAAAATTCTACATAGGAAACTTAGCTAAAGCATTAAAATTGTTTAAAGGAATTGAAAATAATGAAGCAATAAAGGACATAGTATATAGAACAGAGAAAGAAACAAATAAAAAAGTTGGTCTTAAAAAAGATGAACTGTATTTAAACTCTGAAAAAGAAAAACTAAGAGAAACATTTAACATTGATGAAGAACTTATAAAGAACATGCAAAACTTTGCATTTGAAGAGTCATATAAAGAAACTGATAAAAAGACATATCAATCTATGGAAGCATTTATACATAACTTAAATACAATGCATTCTAGAGCAGGTGCACAAGTACCATTTTCAAGTGTAAATTTTGGAACAGATATTTCTGAAGAAGGAAGAATGGTAACTAAGAATCTATTATTATCACAAGAAAGAGGCTTAGGTAATGGAGAGACACCAATTTTCCCAATATTGATATTTAAGGTCAAAGAAGGTGTAAATTTAAATCCTGAAGATCCTAATTATGATTTATTTAAGTTATCATGCAGGGTATCAGCTAAAAGATTATTTCCTAACTTTAGCTTTTTAGATGCTCCTTTTAATGCTAAATATTATAAAGCAGGAGATCCAGATACAGAAGCTACATATATGGGTTGTAGAACAAGAGTACTTAGTAATGTATGTGGACCAGAAACAGTTAGTGGCAGAGGAAATATATCTTTTACTACTGTCAATCTTCCAAGATTAGGTATAAAACATGGAATTATAAAAAATGATAAAACTAATTTAGATGAGTTTTTTAAAGAACTAGATGAGAAATTGGACCTAATTATAGAACAATTATTAGAGCGTCTTGAAGTTCAAGGAAATAAAAAAATGAAAAACTTCCCATTTTTAATGGGGCAAGGTGTATGGAAAGATTCTGATGATTTGGGACCAGAAGACACATTAAAAGAAGTAATAAAGCAAGGAACATTGACTATTGGGTTTATAGGTTTAGCAGAATGTCTTATTGCTCTTACAGGTAAACATCATGGAGAAAGTAAGGAAGCACAAGAGTTAGGACTAAAAATAGTGTCATATATGAGACATAAAATGGATGAAGCTACAGACAAATATAAATTAAATTTCTCTTTGATGGGTACTCCAGCAGAAGGTCTTTCAGGAAGATTTACTAAAATAGACAAGAAAGTATATGGAGAAATTAAAGGTATTACAGATAAAGAGTATTATACTAATTCATTCCATGTTCCAGTTTATTATAATATAAGTGCATATAGCAAAATTGAGATAGAAGCTCCATATCATGAATTTACTAATGCAGGTCATATAACATATGTAGAACTAGATGGAGATCCATCTGATAACTTAGAAGCTTTTGAAACTGTCATAAAAGCAATGAAAGATTTGGGTATAGGATACGGAAGTATAAATCATCCTGTGGATAGAGACCCTATATGTGGTTTCTCGGGAGTAATAGCAAGTAATATATGTCCTGTATGTGGAAGAAATGAAGATGAAAGTGATATTAAATTTGAAAGAATAAGACGAATAACAGGATATTTAGTTGGTACAGTTGACAGATTTAATAATGCAAAAAAAGCTGAAGTTAAAGATAGGGTAAAACATAGATAGTTTTATTTGGAGGAATAAGTTATGAAGATAAGAATGTCATCTACTATAAGTCATGACAGTATAGTTGATGGACCAGGGTTAAGAATGGTAATATGGACTCAAGGATGTGTTCATAATTGTAAAGGATGTCATAATCCTCAAACACATAATTTATGTGGTGGCTTTTATATGGATACAAAAGAAATTATAAATGAGATAAAGTCACTAAAATTACAAAAGGGTATTACACTATCAGGTGGAGAGCCATTTTTACAATCAGAACCATTAGAAGAAATAGCAAAAGAAGCTAAAAAGACTGGATTAGATGTATGGTCCTATACAGGATTTACATTTGAACAACTACTAGATAAAAAAAATAGTGCATATTTCAAAAACTTGAACCTATTAAAGCAGATTGATGTTTTAGTAGACGGAAGATTTATAGATGAAAAAAAAGATATAAGTTTAAAATTTAGAGGTTCATCAAATCAAAGAATAATTGATGTTCAGAAGAGCCTAAAGTATAAAAAAGTGTTTTTAATTGAGCAGTATATGAAAGACGATTTATCTATAGCAGAATAGAACGTAAATAGACGAAGGTAAATATAAAAATATATTTACCTTCGTCTATTTTTATGTAAAAAGTTTTTGTTTAATTACATGTTATATAAAATGTAATTATATTAGATTAACTGTTATAGCTTTGGTTTTATAATATATTAGTTTGTTTTAATGTATATTCTTTTTAGATAGAGTTTCAAAAATTAAAAATTGTTTAATCGATTCTCGGCTAGGAAACTAAAATATTTAGTTAGATTGTGAGCGTTTTAGTTAATCTACAAATTTATGAAGTAAATATTAAGGTATTGATAAATACTTTAATAAAATTATATGCTTGTGTACTATTATTACTACTAATATTATTATTAATATTTTTGAGATAAAATAATGCTGCTACTAAAGTAAGCATTTTCAACTAAAGTTTTCAAGTTGTAAACATATTTTATCATATAAATAAGCAGACTAATGAGAAATGATTATACATATGGATTTATCTTTATTCAAAAAATAATAAATTATGTAATATGTGGATAAATATGTTTATAATGTGGATAATATTTAATATAATAAGTTAAAACAATATGAATCAGTTGTTTATAATGTGGATAATATTACAATAGAGAGGTAAAGTGGTAATTTAAAAATAAAAAATGTAAAAAAAGTTGTTGACTCTAAAAGAAAAAGTTGGTATAGTAATACTTGTCCTCAAGAAAAGGGCATAAACATAAAGAACTTTGAAAATTAAACAGTAGGTTAATTTATAAAACAAGAAACAAACCATAAAGCCAGATATTTTGATAACAATAGTATCTGAGCCTGATAAACTTTTATTTGAGAGTTTGATCCTGGCTCAGGA
>NZ_JAGWCU010000066.1:0-4240 GCF_020657755.1 Clostridioides sp. ZZV15-6388
TTTTTCACCTATTAACAAATACTGGCATTTCTCTATAAAACTCTATTGATTTTAGAAAGAGTTTTATAGAGAAATGCCAGTATTTGTTAATAGGTGAAAAAAGACTTATAGATGAAGACTTATATCTAAAAGCAAAATCAAAAGAAGTGTTTGATTTTTTTAACTCAGATGGAACCTTTAATCTGACATTAAGTTTTGACATACAAAAAAATGAAAGTTTGCTTGATAGTCTTTTGGAGCTTAGAAAATCAATAATCATAAATGAGAGAATTTAATTTATTTGGATATAATATTAAAATGGAGGGATTTATATGGACGTAGAAAAAATGACTTTAAGAGTTCAAAAAAGTTTAAATGAGGCTTATAATGAAGCAGTAAAAAATCATAACCAACAAGTAGATGTAATTCATCTTTTTTCAGCACTTATTAATCAAGAAGATGGGTTAATACCAAATATAATAGAAAAGATGAATATATCAATAGATTCTTTAAGAAATACTGTAAACCTTGAAATGGATAAACTTCCAAAAGTATATGGAGAAGGAGCAGATTCACAAGGAGTGTCAGCTACTAGAAAAATAAATGAAGTACTTATAAAAGCAGAAAGTATTTCTAAAGAATTTAAAGATTCATATATAAGTGTTGAGCATGTTATGCTTGCAATGATGGAAACAGAATCAAAATCAGTTGTTGGTAAAATATTGAAACAATATAATATAAATAAAAATGACTTTTTAAACGTTTTATCACAAGTTAGAGGTAGTCAAAGGGTAGAAACGCAAGACCCAGAAGGAACATATGATGCGCTTGCTAGATATGGAACAAATTTAGTAGATTTAGCTAAAAAAAATAAGTTAGACCCTGTAATTGGAAGAGATGAAGAAATAAGAAGAATTATAAGAATTTTATCGAGAAGAACAAAAAATAACCCTGTATTAATTGGTGAACCAGGTGTAGGTAAAACTGCGATAGTTGAAGGCTTAGCAGAAAGAATAGTAAGAGGAGATGTACCAGAAGGATTAAAAGATAAAATAGTATTCTCTCTTGATATGGGTGCATTGATTGCTGGTGCAAAATATAGAGGAGAATTTGAAGAAAGATTAAAGGCTGTCTTAAAAGAAGTTCAAAGTTCTGATGGAAAAATCATATTATTTATAGATGAGATTCATACTATAGTTGGAGCTGGTAAAACAGAAGGATCAATGGATGCAGGTAACCTGATTAAGCCTATGCTTGCAAGAGGAGAGTTAAATTGTATTGGTGCAACTACTTTTGATGAATACAGAAAATATATAGAAAAAGATAAAGCACTTGAAAGACGTTTCCAACCTGTAATTGCAGAAGAACCTACTGTTGAAGATACAATATCTATACTTAGAGGACTTAAAGAACGATTTGAGATACATCATGGAGTAAGAATTCATGATAATGCTATTGTAGCAGCAGCAAAACTTTCTCATAGATATATACAAGATAGATTTTTACCAGATAAAGCAATAGATTTAATAGATGAAGCTGGAGCTATGATTCGTAGTGAAATAGATTCATTACCAACAGAATTAGATGTGGTTAGAAGAAAATTATTTACACTAGAAACTGAAAGAGAAGCTTTACTCAAAGAAAATGATGATAAGAGTAAGTCAAGACTAGAAGATATTCAAAAGGAAATAGCAGAGTTAAAATCTAAAAATGATGAAATGACTGCTAAATATGAAAAAGAGAAGAGTCAAATATTAGATATTAAAAATTTAAAATCTCAATTAGATGAAGCTAAAGGGAAAGCTGAAAAATATGAAAGAGAATATGATTTTAATAAAGCAGCAGAGGTTAAATATGGTGAAATACCTAAATTAGAAGAGCAAATAAAAAAATATGAGGAAAGTATGAATGATGGTTCTGAGAATTCACTTTTAAAAGAAGAAGTTACAGAAGAAGAAATATCTAATATTGTATCAAAGTGGACAGGTATACCAGTAACTAAATTAGTTGAAGGTGAAAGAGAAAAGCTGCTTAAGCTAGAAGATGAACTTCATAAGAGAGTTATTGGACAGAATGAAGCAGTTACAGCAGTTTCAAATGCAGTAATACGTGCAAGAGCTGGCCTAAAAGATGAAAGAAAACCAATTGGTTCATTTATATTCTTAGGACCTACAGGAGTTGGAAAAACTGAACTTGCAAAAACTCTTGCTAGAAATTTATTTGATAGTGAAGATAATATAATTAGAATTGACATGTCTGAATATATGGAAAAACATGCTGTATCAAGATTAGTAGGACCTCCTCCAGGATATGTAGGATATGAAGAGGGGGGACAACTTACAGAAGCAGTTAGACGTGCACCTTATTCTGTAATATTATTTGATGAGATAGAAAAGGCACATGAAGATGTATTTAATATGTTTTTACAAATATTAGATGATGGTAGACTTACTGATAATAAAGGTAAGACTGTAGACTTCAAAAATACTCTTATAATAATGACCTCTAATATAGGAAGTAATTATTTATTAGAAGCAGGTGGAAACATAACAGATACTACTAACAGTCTTGTAATGAATGAGATGAAGCATCGATTTAAACCTGAATTTCTAAATAGAATAGATGATATTATAATGTTTAAACCTTTAGACCAAGATAATATCAAGAAAATTATAGACATATTTATGGAAGATTTAAAAAATAGATTAAAAGAAAAAGATATTTCTATTGAAGTTACAGATTCAGCTAAAGATGTTATGGTGAGAGAAGGTTATGACCCTGTGTATGGTGCAAGACCTCTTAAGAGATATATAGGAAATACATTAGAAACTATAATTGCAAGAAAACTTATTGCTGGAGATATATATACTGGCTGTACTATAGTTATAGATGGGAAAAATGAAAATATTGAAGTTTTAGTTAAGTAATAAAAGTCAGTAGAGCAAAATGTGCGGTTTGATACATTATGCTCTACTGACTTTCTTGTTGATTAATGTTAATTAATTTATAGATTTATAGTTTTAAGAAGGAAAATATAATTATTTTTATTATTTATGTAATATAGGATTATTAATTGATTTTATATTATATAACTATTTTTAAGAGTATTAAAGTTTTTTTTAATAAAAGTTGATAAAATATATGATATAAATAAATAAAACTATTAATATAACTGAAGGTAAAAATAAATGTGGAAGGATATAGTATTTAATGAAAAATATATTTTACTATGAAACTAAAATTGGGAACATAGGAATATCAGAAGAAAATAATTATATTACAGATTTATTCTTTGGTATGCAAGAATTATCTTGTGAAAAATACACAGTTAAAGAGACTGAAATTATAAAAGAAGCAAATAAACAGTTAAGTGAATATCTAAATGGTGATAGAAAAAAATTTGCTTTACCATTACATCCATCAGGAAGTGAGTTTAGTAAACAAGTTTGGAGTGAACTTTGCAAAATTCCATATGGAGAAACAAGAACTTATCTAGAATTAGCAAATACAATTAATAGACCTAAATCATATAGAGCAGTGGGATTAGCCAATAGTAAAAATCCTATCTCTATTTTTATACCTTGCCATAGGCTTATTGGTTCTAATGGAAGTTTAAGAGGTTATTTGGGCGGAATAAAAACAAAGGATTATTTATTAAAACTTGAAAGTGAAAATAAATAATAGAATTATATAGTAAGTACATATTGAAAGATAATACTTATAATGAAAATTAACTTTATCTTCACTAATAATTAAGTTCCAATAATTAAATCATGAAAACTTAAACTCTCAATAATAAAAATGGTCTAAAGCTGAATAAATTTTACTACACAAATATAAATGGAATAACATAAATTTATTTGTTGAAAAGGAAAAAGTAGCAGAGAATAATAGTGAATTTGATACTATTTACTGATGATTTTTAAGGAACTAAATAAAAGAGAAATACTATTTTGTGAGAGAATCTTGAAGCGTAGGCAGATAAGTCTATTCCCCCCTTAGAAAGTAGATTTTAATTATGTTTATAAATGGCAAAAAAATACTGAAAATGATAGTTAGTAAACTATCATTTTCAGTATTTTTTTATAATTTATCAAGTACTAAAAAGTAGATTAAATAAACATAAAAATTTATATATTTATACAAAATTTTATAATGAGAATTATCTTAAAAAATATATAAAAACATAAAAAATATACAAAATTCTACAATAATAGATTTTTTTGTTATAATTACGAGTTTTTTATTGCATCTGTAGAAT
>NZ_JAGWCU010000067.1:0-2956 GCF_020657755.1 Clostridioides sp. ZZV15-6388
ATATATATTTAGTGATATGACATCTAATTTGTAATATATAAAGTTGATAACTTTTTAAAATTATCGAAGTTGATAGCTTCTAATCTATCAAACCTTTTTAACTGGTCAAGTTATTAAGGGTGCAGGGCGGATGCCTTGGCACTAGGAGCCGATGAAGGACGCGATAAGCTGCGATAAGCTTCGGGGAGTTGCACGTAAACTTTGATCCGAAGATTTCCGAATGAGGAAACTCACTTAGAGTAATGTCTAAGTATCATTAAGTGAATACATAGCTTAATGAGGGGAACTCAGGGAACTGAAACATCTAAGTACCTGAAGGAAGAGAAAGAAATTCGATTCCGTAAGTAGCGGCGAGCGAACGCGGAATAGCCCAAACCAATAAAGTTTTCTTTATTGGGGTTGCGGACATATCTTAAACGAAGAGGTATCGTAATTGAAGAGGTTTGGAAAGACCCACCACAGAAGGTAATAGTCCTGTATGTCAAACGAGAAAACTTCAGATATGATCCAGAGTACCACGGGACACGTGAAACCCTGTGGGAAGCAGGAGGGACCACCCTCCAAGGCTAAATACTACCTAGTGACCGATAGCGTATAGTACCGTGAGGGAAAGGTGAAAAGAACCCCGGGAGGGGAGTGAAATAGAACCTGAAACCCTGCACTTACAAGCTGTGGAAGCACATTTCTTGTGTGACCGCGTACTTTTTGTAGAACGGGCCAACGAGTTACGTTAAGTAGCAAGGTTAAGCACTTAAGGTGTGGAGCCGTAGCGAAAGCGAGTTTTAACTGAGCGTTCAGTTACTTGACGTAGACCCGAAACCGGGCGACCTACCCATGAGCAGGATGAAGCGAAAGTAAAATTTCGTGGAGGTCCGAACCCACGAGCGTTGAAAAGCTCGGGGATGACTTGTGGGTAGCGGTGAAATTCCAATCGAGCCCGGAGATAGCTGGTTCTCCCCGAAATAGCTTTAGGGCTAGCCTCAAGGTGAGAGATACGGAGGTAGAGCACTGAATGTCCTAGGGGGTATTGCACCTACCGAAGACTATCAAACTCCGAATGCCGTCATCTTATACTTGGGAGTCAGACTGTGGGTGATAAGATTCATAGTCGAAAGGGCAACAGCCCAGATCGTCAGCTAAGGTCCCTAAATGTAAGTTAAGTGGTAAAGGATGTGGGATTGCACAGACAACCAGGATGTTGGCTTAGAAGCAGCCACTCATTCAAAGAGTGCGTAATAGCTCACTGGTCGAGTGATCCTGCGCCGAAGATTTCCGGGGCTAAAACTTACTACCGAAGCTACGGCATCAGTAATGATGGGTAGGGGAGCTTCCCATACGGGTTGAAGCATGACCGTAAGGACATGTGGACAGTATGGGAGTGAGAATGTTGGCATGAGTAGCGAGATGTGGGTGAGAATCCCACAGGCCGTAAACCCAAGGTTTCCAGGGGAAGGTTCGTCCGCCCTGGGTTAGTCGGGACCTAAGCTGAGGCCGAAAGGCGTAGGTGATGGACAACAGGTTGATATTCCTGTACTACCAATAACCGTTTGAGAGATGGGATGACACAGTAGGATAAGCTAAGCACACTGTTGGTTATGTGTGCCCAAGCATTGAGGCAGTCAGAGTAGGTAAATCCGCTTTGATAATGCTGGGATGTGATGGGGAGCGAAATTTAGTAGCGAAGTAGCTGATTTCACACTGTCAAGAAAAGTCTCTATCGAGGTTAAAGGTACCCGTACCGCAAACCGACACAGGTGGGTGAGGAGAGTATCCTAAGGCCCGCGAGAGAACTGTTGTTAAGGAACTCGGCAAAATGACCCCGTAACTTAGGGATAAGGGGTGCCACCATACGGTGGCCGCAGAGAATAGGCCCAAGCGACTGTTTACCAAAAACATAGGTTTCTGCTAAGTCGCAAGACGATGTATAGGAGCTGACGCCTGCCCGGTGCTGGAAGGTTAAGGGGATCTGTTAGAGCAATCGAAGCAGTGAACTTAAGCCCCAGTAAACGGCGGCCGTAACTATAACGGTCCTAAGGTAGCGAAATTCCTTGTCGGGTAAGTTCCGACCCGCACGAAAGGCGTAACGATTTGGGCACTGTCTCAACAACAGACTCGGTGAAATTGTAATTCCGGTGAAGATGCCGGATACCTGCGACAGGACGGAAAGACCCCATGGAGCTTTACTGTAGCTTGACATTGGGTCTTGGTACTACATGTACAGGATAGGTGGGAGGCTTTGAAACCAGGACGCCAGTTTTGGCGGAGCCATCCTTGGGATACCACCCTTGTAGTACTGGGACTCTAACCATAGGCCATGAATCTGGTCTTGGGACACTGTCAGGTGGGCAGTTTGACTGGGGCGGTCGCCTCCCAAAAGGTAACGGAGGCGCTCAAAGGTTCTCTCAGTACGGTCGGAAATCGTACGTAGAGTGTAAAGGCAAAAGAGAGCTTGATTGCAAGACATACAGGTCGAGCAAGGATGAAAATCGGACTTAGTGATCCGGTGGTTCTGCGTGGAAGGGCCATCGCTCAACGGATAAAAGCTACCCTGGGGATAACAGGCTTATCTCCCCCAAGAGTCCACATCGACGGGGAGGTTTGGCACCTCGATGTCGGCTCATCACATCCTGGGGCTGTAGTAGGTCCCAAGGGTTGGGCTGTTCGCCCATTAAAGTGGTACGCGAGCTGGGTTCAGAACGTCGTGAGACAGTTCGGTCCCTATCCGTCGCAGGCGTAGGAAATTTGAGGAGACCTGTCCTTAGTACGAGAGGACCGGGATGGACGTACCTCTGGTGTACCAGTTGTTCTGCCAAGGGCATGGCTGGGTAGCTATGTACGGAATGGATAAGCGCTGAAAGCATCTAAGCGCGAAGCCAACTTCAAGATAAGATTTCCCACCGCAAGGGTAAGACCCCAGAAAGACTATCTGGTTGATAGGTCGAAGGTGTAAGTGCAG
>NZ_JAGWCU010000068.1:0-2207 GCF_020657755.1 Clostridioides sp. ZZV15-6388
AGCCAGGATCAAACTCTCAAATAAAAGTTTATCAGGCTCAGATACTATTGTTATCAAAATATCTGGCTTTATGGTTTGTTTCTTGTTTTATAAATTAACCTACTGTTTAATTTTCAAAGTTCTTTATTGATATAGTTAGATGGTAGCGGTAATAGGAGTCGAACCTATGACCTTTCGGGTATGAACCGAACGCTCTAGCCAACTAAGCTATACCGCCGTATTTCTGGTGCCCAGAGGCGGAATCGAACCACCGACACGGGGATTTTCAGTCCCCTGCTCTACCGACTGAGCTATCTGGGCAAATGGTGGGCCTAGCTGGACTCGAACCAGCGACCTCACGCTTATCAGGCGTGCGCTCTAACCACCTGAGCTATAGGCCCTTACTTGGTCGAGGTGAAGGGACTCGAACCCCCGGCCCCATGGTCCCAAACCATGTGCGCTACCAAACTGCGCTACACCTCGAAATATTATTTACTATCTTATATTACTCTAAAACTCGTTTTTTTTCAAGTCCTTTTTATTTGGCAGGGGTGGAGGGACTCGAACCCCCGGCGCACGGTTTTGGAGACCGACGCTCTACCAACTGAGCTACACCCCTATGAAGAATAATGGACCTTCAGGGACTCGAACCCCAGACCTACCGGTTATGAGCCGGGCGCTCTAACCAACTGAGCTAAAGGTCCTGGTTGGTCGAGGTGAAGGGACTCGAACCCCCGGCCCCATGGTCCCAAACCATGTGCGCTACCAAACTGCGCTACACCTCGTTTTTTAAATGGCGGAGAAGGAGGGATTCGAACCCTCGCACCGGTTACCCAGCCTAATCCCTTAGCAGGGGATCCTCTTGAGCCACTTGAGTACTTCTCCAAATTTAGTCCTATTATTTTAGTTTGGCGGAGAGGGTGGGATTCGAACCCACGGCCCCTTTCGAAGTCACTGGTTTTCAAGACCAGCTCCTTAAACCACTCGGACACCTCTCCATTGGTGATCTATCCGCGACTCGAACGCGGGACACCCTGATTAAAAGTCAGGTGCTCTACCGACTGAGCTAATAGACCATATTTTTATTTGGCTGGGGATGCAGGACTCGAACCTACGCATACATGAGTCAAAGTCATGTGCCTTACCGACTTGGCTAATCCCCAATATATATGTGGTGAGCGCACAGGGATTCGAACCCCGGACACACGCCTTAGAAGGGCGTTGCTCTATCCAGCTGAGCTATGCACCCACGCTTTTTGGAGCGGGTGAAGGGGATCGAACCCTCACAGCTGGCTTGGAAGGCCAGAACTCTACCATTGAGCTACACCCGCATATTTAATTTAATTGGTGGAGGATGGTGGATTCGAACCACCGAAGTCGATGACAACAGATTTACAGTCTGCCCCCTTTGGCCGCTCGGGAAATCCTCCGTTATTAATCTTACATGGAGCTGGTGATAGGAATCGAACCTACAACCTGCTGATTACAAGTCAGCTGCTCTACCGTTGAGCCACACCAGCATATATCTTAGTTTTTATTTGGCGACCTGGAAGGGGTTCGAACCCTCGACCTCCAGCGTGACAGGCTGGCATTCTAACCAACTGAACTACCAGGCCGCAAATGGTGGGACCAGCAGGGCTCGAACCTGCGACCCCCTGCTTGTAAGGCAGGTGCTCTCCCAGCTGAGCTATGATCCCACAAATGGTGACTCGTAGGGGAATTGAACCCCTGTTACCGCCGTGAAAGGGCGGTGTCTTAACCTCTTGACCAACGAGCCATATATTGGCTCCAAGGGTGGGGCTCGAACCCACAGCCTACCGGTTAACAGCCGGTTGCTCCACCGTTGAGCTACCTTGGAACATCTAACGTGGCTATGTCCTACTCTCCCAGGCAGTTTCCCACCAAGTACCATCAGCGCTAGAGAACTTAACTTCTGTGTTCGGAATGGGAACAGGTGTATCTTCTCTGCTATTATAACCACATTTCTTTCTTGTTGCTAGGACAAGTATAATATTAACATTTTTTGTTATTTTTGTCAATACTTTTTTCATACTTTTTTAGAGTTAACACTCTAAAAACTACATATATATTTTAATTAATAAACATCAAATAAATATTGGTCAAGTCCTCGACCTATTAGTATCGATAAGCTAAATACATTACTGCACTTACACCTTCGACCTATCAACCAGATAGTCTTTCTGGGGTCTTACCCTTGCGGTGGGAAA
>NZ_JAGWCU010000069.1:0-1997 GCF_020657755.1 Clostridioides sp. ZZV15-6388
ATTATACTCTTATATACTTTATTTTTTTATAAATTTTATCATTTTTTACTCCATTATTTACCATTAAAATTAATAATAAATTCTTTATATTTTACATATCATAAATATTATTTGTAAATATATATAACAAAGTTCAACCTAACAATAATCTATCTTTAATCTACTGTATTTTATATTCATTTACATATAAAGTTTTACATATCAAAAAGGAATTGCCTCCTAAATGATTTTAATCACTTTAAGGCAATTCCTATATGTATTAATTATTCTTTATTATTGTACAGCTTTACTACTTTGAGATGGAATAAAGTTTCCTATTATTCCTGCTATTAAAACTGGAACTACCCAGTTAAATCCTAATGAAGCTAATGGTAAGCTATTAACTAGAGGAATATTTACACCAAAGCTTGTTGCAACTGTTAATACACTTACTAACAATGCCATATATGCAGCGCATTTGAATACGTTGTCATTTTTAATTTGATTACTAAATAATGCTAGTATAACTAGAGTTATAGTTGCTGGATATACCATACTTAATATAGGAGAAGAGAATTTTATTATTGTACTTACTCCAAAGTTTGATATGATTGCACTAAATACACAAACTGCTATAACTATATGCTCATATTTTAATTTTCCATTTGTAAGTGTTGAGAAATACTGACCTGCTGCTGAAGAAAGACCTATAGCTGTTGTTAAACATGCTAATGCAACTATAATAGCCAATAGAATCTTACCTGTATTTCCAAGTAATGCTGCTGTTATTGAAACTATTAAAGCTGTTTGTTGAACATCTTGTCCATATATTTCAGATACAGTTGCTCCAAGGTAACATAATCCACCATAAACTAGTGCCATACCTATTACCGCTATAACACCTGCACTTACTGTAGCTTTCATCTTTTCTTTTTCACCTGTATATCCTTTAGATATTACTGACATGATTATAATTGATGCAAATACACTAGCTGCCAATGCATCCATTGTTTGATATCCTTGAGTTATACCTTCTGAAAACACATTTTGTATTAAAGAAGCATCTCTTATGTCTCCTAATGGAGATACAATACCTTTAACTATCAATACTGCTAAAGCTATAAGTAAAGCTGGAGTTAAAATTGATCCAACTATATCTACAACTTTTGATGGTCTTATTGTTAAAATCAATACTATAGCAAAGAATACTATAGAGAATATTACTGGGCTTATTCCTGAACCTATTGTAGGTAGTATACCCATTTCATAAGTTGTTGCTGCTGTTCTAGGTATTGCCAAAAGTGGCCCTATACAGATTACCATTGCACATCCTAGTACAATACTTAATCCTTTACCAGCTCTTGAAAACATTTTTGATGTGTCTCCATTGAACTTAGTTGCTGCTATAACTGCTAATAATGCCAAACCACCATCTGCGAAAAGGAATCCTATGAAAGCTACTAGCCAGCTACTTCCGGATAAAACTCCTAGATATGGAGGGAATATTAAGTTCCCAGCACCAAAAAACATTGCAAATAGTGCAAATCCAATTACAATTACATCTTTAAACTTGATTTGTTTCTCACCCATTTAAAGCACCCCCATTTGAATTTTACTACTTTTTATTACATTTTACCAAAAAATAAGTCCAATCTCTTCTTAAATGAAAACCTTTTGACGAGATTTTATTTAATTATACATTTTTGACTTAAACTTGTCAATTATGTTTCATAATTTATAAAATCTTCGCAATATTTAGTACAACTTTCTTAATTAAATAAAATTAACATGTATACTTTAAACATAGATGTTTTTTTTATTTTTATTTAATTTTTCTTGACAAAATTAAAACTTTTAAATCATCTTAATTGTATGACTTTTCGAATTATTTGCATTGTTCCAATTTATATTGCTTTATAGACAATATTAATGTATGCATCACTCTCCTTTTTATTTGTGTATAATCTTTTAAGTTCAATTTAAATTTTAAATATTTAAATATTTTGTGTTTATTATAT
>NZ_JAGWCU010000070.1:0-1636 GCF_020657755.1 Clostridioides sp. ZZV15-6388
GGTTTACATAATATTATCTAAATGTTTTGAACAAAATAAATTTCTTATTAAGAAAATATAAATATAAGGATTGATACTTTTATTTCTATACTTTTAATAAAATGCAACACAATTACGACCTTGTTCCTTTGCAATATATAAAGCTTTATCACAATAACTTATAAATTCATTTAAAGTTATTAATTCTTCGACTTTCTTTGTATGAACTCCGATGCTAACAGTCACACATTTTGAAGGAACATCATCACGTTCAAAATTACAATACTCTATAATCTTACGTAAACATTCGGATTTAAGTTTAGCATTCTCCTCATCACAATTGAAAATACATATAAAAAATTCTTCACCACCATAACGGATAGCATGTGCATTTTCAGAATTTGTAAAATCTAAAATTACTTTAGCAATATTTTGTAAACAGTAATCACCTTTTTGATGTCCGTAAGTGTCATTAAATTGTTTAAAATAATCTATATCTATCATCATCCCTGTTATAGGCTCTTGATTTGAATGGGTACTTAATTTTTTTTGAAGAACATCTTCTAGATACCTACGATTATTCATTTTAGTTAGGTCATCGGTCATAACCTTAAGATTTAATAAATTATTCATATGAGAGATTTCTTCGTATTGTTGATGGATTAGCATTTTATCATAATAAGTAAATACACGACTTCTATATAACATTGTAGAAACAAAAATAGCAAGTGATGTTATAAAAAATGTGTTTACAATATTACTGAACTCATTACCTGATACAGTTTGAATTCCTGGTAAGAGTAGATTAAGAAATAAAAAACATCCTCCAAAAACTACTATTGATTGACCTAATTTTAATACTGAAAAAGCAGCAGCTGTTAACATTATATAACTGAATACACTCAAATCATTTCCACCTAACTGGTCAAGCAAAGTAATTACACAACCCCATAAGCAGAAAAAAGTTACATAAATCACCCATAAGTTTATATAACAAGTGCAATGTTCCTTTTTTTTATTCCAAAGATAAGAAAAAACAAACATAAAAATTAAAGAGATACAAAGTAGTATTATATACATACAAAAATACCATTGACGTCTTGGGGTGGCAAAAGGGCCACCATCTCTAGCTGATATTGATATCATCATAATTAGTTGAGATATTATTATTATGATACAAATAATTTTGCCTGTATGATAAAGATAATTGCAAAGTTCTCGTTCAACATTTTCTTTGTGTTTTTTATCTAGAGGGAATCCAAAGAATTTTTTGAATTTTTCTAAGTTCATATAAGCCTCCATTAAAAATAAAACATAAAAATAAGTATTCCTTTTCTTTTCTTAGATACTCGGAATACTTTGTTTACAATTTAATTATAGCAAAATATGCTATATGTAACAATCTAAATTTATAATAGGTGATGTTTGTTAGTTAATATTAAATAAAGTTTTGTATTAGTATCTTATTATAATTAAGATTAGTAAGTTATTTATTTTTGAATATTAGACAATTATAATGAAATACTAATATAAGACAAACAAAATAGATAAATATATCCAATTAAGGTATAATTAAGTTCTATTAGTTAGATTTATAATTAATATATTATATGAATTAGTGTTGTTATAAAGCTAAGAGTATTGAAATCACACCGAT
>NZ_JAGWCU010000071.1:0-1235 GCF_020657755.1 Clostridioides sp. ZZV15-6388
CCTGTTATTAGATAATAATTAAAAATAGGAATTTAGAGTAGACGTGAATATAGCATATTTATGTAATCATATATTAATATTAAAAAATAGAGATTGATAAATACTAAAGTGAAATTTAAATGTTTGTACTAATATTTGGAATATTATAGTGTTTTTATAAGTATACATATACAGGGTGATGTTGTGAGAAAGTACATAAAACATATAATTTTTAGTTTTGTTATGGTGTGTCTAGTAATAGTATCAATATTTGAAGTGAAAAATATTTCTGAAGATGTTATCAAATATATGCCAATAACAAATAAAACAATAATTTTAGATGCTGGTCATGGAGGTATTGATCCAGGAGCATTAAACAAGGATAAGAGCACATCTGAAAAAGATATCAACTTAGCAATAACACTTAAGCTTAGAGAGCTTATAGAATCAAGTGGAGGTCTTGTAATATTAACCAGAGAAGATGACAGTAGCCTCTATAAAGAAGAAAATAATAAAACTACAAGACAAAAATATAATGAGAACTTAAAAAATAGGAAAGAAATAATTTCTAATTCCAATGCTAATATGTTCGTATCCATACATCTAAATGCATTTGAACAGTCTAAATACTATGGAGCTCAGACCTTTTATCCTAAAGATAAACAAGATAGCAAGGAATTATCGAAGTGTATTCAAGAAGAACTTAAAAGAGTAGTAGATAAAACAAATAACAGAGAAGTTAAGCCTAGAGATGACATATACCTTTTGAAAGAAAATAATATTCCATCAGTGTTAATAGAGTGTGGTTTTCTATCAAATGAAAAAGAATGTAAACTTTTGACAGATGAAACATATCAAGAAAAGATAGCGTGGGCGATATACATAGGTATACAAAAATATCTAAGTTGAAATAATTATAAAAATAAGTCTAAATATGTAAATAGCTTGTATTGAGGTGTTTAAAAATGCATTAATATGAGCTATTTTTGTTTTGACAAAAAAATAATTAAAATAAAAGTTAAAAAAGCGTTGACTTAGAATAACATAGATGATATTATATATGAGTGCCCAAAAGGAGCACAAAAATAAGACAAAAGAACTTTGAAAATTAAACAGTAGGTTAATTTATAAACAAGAAACAAACCATAAAGCCAGATATTTTGATAACAATAGTATCTGAGCCTGATAAACTTTTATTTGAGAGTTTGATCCTGGCTCAGGATGAACGCTGGCGGCGTGCCTAACACATGCAAGTT
>NZ_JAGWCU010000072.1:0-1007 GCF_020657755.1 Clostridioides sp. ZZV15-6388
GGGAGTAAAACCACAAGCAATTGGTGGAAGAAATGGGTGGCTCTTAACAGGTAATGCTGAAGATGAAGAAATAGTCTTTGCACGTTCTGAAAGGAAGTGGCTATTAGCGTGAGCGAAATAGCATCTACAAAGTAGCGATTGTAGGTAAAAAGATATAAACTCTATAAATTAATATAAATACTTTATAATTCGTCAAATGTTAAATTAAATAAACTTGCAAAAAAAGAAACTCTTTATTTATGAGTGTTCCTGTAATTTTCACAATGGCTATAATTAGATTATTTTAATAACCTCAAAATAATTGTATTACAATTTCAATATATTTATAATGTAATATCACTATGATACAATAATTTAGAAGAGGTGAGAAATATGATTAAAGCCATTAAAGTTAGATTATATCCCACTAAAAAACAAGAAGAATTAATGTTTAAAAGTGCTGGTATTTCAAGATTCTCTTATAACTGGGGATTAGCTTTTCTTAATAAATACTATGAAGAAAATAATAAATTTTTACAAATAGATAAATTAAGAAAAGAATTTACAAGATTAAGAAATAACAATGAATTTAGCTGGTTAAAAGAAGTATCATCAGAAATACCACAACAGGCTCTCAAAGATTTAGGAGAATCATTTAAGAAATTCTTTAAAAAAGAATCTCTTTATCCTAGATTTAAGAAAAAAGGCAAGTGTGAAGTTTCATTTTTCCATTTAAATAACAAGTTTATAGTAAAAGATAATTATATAAAACTTGAAAAAATAGGTTATGTAAAAATGAAAGATGAAGGCAGACTTCCTATTGGTAACTATAAAAAGGATAAAATAAAAGTTCTAAATCCAAGAGTAAAATTTAATGGAAAGTATTGGTACTTGTCACTAGCAATGGAAGTTGAGGAAAAAACTGATATTAAACTTACTAATGAAAGTATTGGTGTTGATTTAGGTATCAAGGATTTAGCCATAGTTAGCAATATAGATGAACCTTTTAAAAACATTAATAAATCAAA
>NZ_JAGWCU010000073.1:0-728 GCF_020657755.1 Clostridioides sp. ZZV15-6388
AATGACAGCATCACATTATAAATTAGATAACTTAATTGCATTTGTTGACTTAAATGGATTACAAATAGATGGTTCTAATGAAGAAGTAATGAATGTTAGTCCAGTAGATGACAAATTTAAATCTTTTGGATGGAATGTAATAGTAATAAATGGACATTGTTTTGATGAAATAGGAAATGCAATAGATGAAGCTAAAAAAGTTACAGGAAAACCAACAGTAATAATAGCGAAGACTGTAAAAGGTAAAGGTGTTTCATTTATGGAAAACAATGCTGCATGGCATGGAACAGCTCCAAATGCAGAACAAGCAGAACAAGCACTGAAAGATTTAGAAGGAGGTCTATAGGAATGGGAATAGCAACTAGAGAAGCTTACGGACAAGTATTAAAAGAACTTGCAGAAAATAAAGATATAGTAGTATTGGATGCAGACTTAGGAAAAGCTACAAAAAGTATATCATTTAAAGAAGTTGCCCCAGATAGATTTTTTGATATGGGGATAGCAGAAGGTGACATGATTGGTACAGCAGCAGGTCTTGCTACTTGTGGAAAGATACCTTTTGCAAGTACTTTTGCAATATTTGCAGCAGGTAGAGGCTATGAGCAAATAAGAAACTCTGTAGCATATCCAAACTTAAATGTTAAAATAGCAGCTACTCATGCAGGAGTAACAGTAGGAGAAGATGGAGGAAGTCATCAAGCTATAGAAGATATATCTTTAATGAGAGG
>NZ_JAGWCU010000074.1:0-705 GCF_020657755.1 Clostridioides sp. ZZV15-6388
TTGATAGGTCGAAGGTGTAAGTGCAGCAATGTATTTAGCTTATCGATACTAATAGGTCGAGGACTTGACCAATATTTATTTGATGTTCATTAATTAAAATATATATGTAGTTTTTAGAGTGTTAACTCTATGTATTTAAATTTGTCAATAATTAGAGATTTTTAAGAGTTTTATAAGCTAAAAATCGAATGAAAAAAGTATTGACATAATAAGACAAAGATGTTATTATAATACTTGTCTTAGAAAAAAGATAAATGAAAATTTAGACAATAATCTGGTTATAATAGCAGAGAGGATACACCTGTTCCCATTCCGAACACAGAAGTTAAGCTCTCTAGCGCTGATGGTACTTGGTGGGAAACTGCCTGGGAGAGTAGGACATAGCCAGGTGATGTGCCGAAGTGGCGGAACTGGCAGACGCACAGGACTTAAAATCCTGCGGGACTTACCTCTCGTACCGGTTCGATTCCGGTCTTCGGCACCAAATTATTGTGGGCCATTAGCTCAGTTGGTTAGAGCGCCCGGCTCATAACCGGTAGGTCTGGGGTTCGAGTCCCTGATGGCCCACCACAATAATTTAAAGAACTTTGAAAATTAAACAGTAGGTTAATTTATAAAACAAGAAACAAACCATAAAGCCAGATATTTTGATAACAATAGTATCTGAGCCTGATAAACTTTTATTTGAGAGTTTGATCCTGGCTC
>NZ_JAGWCU010000076.1:0-575 GCF_020657755.1 Clostridioides sp. ZZV15-6388
AGATATAAGCATACATCTTATTTCTAAATTGCTTAATACTTCTACCTTCTCTATTGGATATTATAAGTCCGATACCTTCATTAGTTATACTAGCTATCGAATGTATTTCTCCTAAGTCTACACCTACGGTGTTGTTACCTTTCGGTGTTGGGTTAATGATTCCATCATCAAATGTATAATACAAATAATATCCGTTTCGCCATACTATTTCAGCAGTCTTTATATTTTCAATATTAAAATCTAACTCTAAATAGATACCTTTTGACATTGATAACTTTAAGTTACCTTTAGCATTGATATTTATTGCACTAGCTTTGAATGGTATTATATAAAATTTCTTGGTTTTATATGGATACTTTGCCTTGGTATTACCTTTCTTTCTTAACTCTGAAATAGTCTTTCTATTAGCATCAAATTTATCTGATATTGCTTGTATAGTTTGACTATATAGATTGTATTTACCTTTGATTATCTTTTGTATATCATTCTTTTTTATCCATTGTTTATGTTCAAAATAGTATTCTTTGGATAAGCTAACTATATGATTTCAACAATTAGCACTCTCTATTTGTTTT
>NZ_JAGWCU010000077.1:0-575 GCF_020657755.1 Clostridioides sp. ZZV15-6388
AATATTGACATTGTTTTTTTGTGCATGTCACTGAATAAGGATTTTAACATTCATAGATTGGAGAGGTATCTGTCTTTAACATGGGAAAGTGGAGCTATCCCAGTAGTAGTACTTACTAAATCCGACTTATGTGACAATGTGCATAGTAAATTACAAGTAGTTAATTCTATAGCCTTGGGTGTAGATGTAGTTGTTACCTCATCTATAGAGCCAGATGGTTATAAACAGATTTCTAAGTATATTAAACCAGGCTGTACTGTTGCCTTACTTGGTTCTTCAGGAGTTGGAAAATCTTCATTAATTAATTGTCTGATGGGTGGAGAATTTTTAAATACAAAGGAAATTCGCATAGATGATGATAAAGGAAGACATGCCACGACTAGACGAGAGCTATTTTTAATTTCAGGTGGTGGTATTGTTATTGACACACCAGGTATGAGAGAGTTGGGAATGTGGGATGTTTCGGAAGGTTTAGATAAAAGTTTTGCAGATATAGAAGCTTATTTCGGAAAATGTCATTTTCGTAATTGTACTCACACCTCAGAACCAGGCTGTGCTATCTGGAAAGCTATTGC
>NZ_JAGWCU010000078.1:0-566 GCF_020657755.1 Clostridioides sp. ZZV15-6388
TCCAGCGTGACAGGCTGGCATTCTAACCAACTGAACTACCAGGCCGCAAATGGTGGGACCAGCAGGGCTCGAACCTGCGACCCCCTGCTTGTAAGGCAGGTGCTCTCCCAGCTGAGCTATGATCCCATTTTTTTGGAGCGGGTGAAGGGGATCGAACCCTCACAGCTGGCTTGGAAGGCCAGAACTCTACCATTGAGCTACACCCGCTTATTTAATTGTTTTTTTGGTGACTCGTAGGGGAATTGAACCCCTGTTACCGCCGTGAAAGGGCGGTGTCTTAACCTCTTGACCAACGAGCCATTTTAATGGTTGCGGAGGCAGGACTCGAACCTACGACCTTCGGGTTATGAGCCCGACGAGCTGCCAACTGCTCCACTCCGCGATATTGTTTTATAAAGTGCCGAAGACCGGAATCGAACCGGTACGAGAGGTAAGTCCCGCAGGATTTTAAGTCCTGTGCGTCTGCCAGTTCCGCCACTTCGGCTTTTTTTGGCTCCAAGGGTGGGGCTCGAACCCACAGCCTACCGGTTAACAGCCGGTTGCTCCACCGTTGAGCTACCTTGGAA
>NZ_JAGWCU010000079.1:0-554 GCF_020657755.1 Clostridioides sp. ZZV15-6388
CTCAAAATTAAACAGTAGGCAATTCTCCTTAGAAAGGAGGTGATCCAGCCGCACCTTCCGATACGGCTACCTTGTTACGACTTCACCCCAGTTATTGATTCCACCTTCGACGACTTCTTCCAAAAGGTTAGATAATCGGCTTCGGGCGTCTCCAACTCCCGTGGTGTGACGGGCGGTGTGTACAAGACCCGGGAACGCATTCACCGCAGCATTCTGATCTGCGATTACTAGTAACTCCAGCTTCATGTAGGCGAGTTTCAGCCTACAATCCGAACTGAGAGTAGCTTTAAGGGATTAGCTCCACCTTACGGCTTGGCAACCCTCTGTACTACCCATTGTAGCACGTGTGTAGCCCTAAGCATAAGGGGCATGATGATTTGACGTCATCCCCACCTTCCTCCAGGTTATCCCTGGCAGTCTCTCTAGAGTGCCCAACTTAATGATGGCAACTAAAGACAAGGGTTGCGCTCGTTGCGGGACTTAACCCAACATCTCACGACACGAGCTGACGACAACCATGCACCACCTGTCACCAATGTCCCCGAAGGGAACTC
>NZ_JAGWCU010000080.1:0-541 GCF_020657755.1 Clostridioides sp. ZZV15-6388
AGTCCCCTGCTCTACCGACTGAGCTATCTGGGCATTTGGCGGAGAGGGTGGGATTCGAACCCACGGCCCCTTTCGAAGTCACTGGTTTTCAAGACCAGCTCCTTAAACCACTCGGACACCTCTCCATATTTTACTTCCAATGATTCATCCGAGGATCGAACTCGGGACACCCTGATTAAGAGTCAGGTGCTCTGCCAGCTGAGCTAATGAACCCTACTTTAATATTTAATGGCTGGGGATGCAGGACTTGAACCTACGCATACATGAGTCAAAGTCATGTGCCTTACCGACTTGGCTAATCCCCAATATATGTGGTGAGCGCACAGGGATTCGAACCCCGGACACACGCCTTAGAAGGGCGTTGCTCTATCCAGCTGAGCTATGCACCCACAATAAATATGTATAAATTAAATAAAAAATGGTGCGGATGAAGGGAGTCGAACCCCCACGCCAATGGCGCTAGATCCTAAGTCTAGTGCGTCTGCCAATTCCGCCACATCCGCGCATTTTTTTGGTGGAGGATGGTGGATTCGAACCACCG
>NZ_JAGWCU010000081.1:0-533 GCF_020657755.1 Clostridioides sp. ZZV15-6388
TATATACAAATCTACAACATCCAAAAGTTTTGTTAATTAACTCTTGCTGTTTTTTATTTGGATACATTCTAAACTTATAAGCTTTTTCCACTACTACCACCTCACTTTACTTGTTTTTTCTGATTATCTATATGGTATTGTACTAAATATACATATACTCTACCATGAGTCACTTCCATTTTTCATCACCTATCATAATATTAAAATATGCAATTACTTAAAACAAGTATTTTGAAGATTTTTTATATTTATTTTTAAATAACATATGTAAGAACCATAAGTCTTAACTTTTATCATTTTTGAGGTTGTCGTTCACATAAGTTCGCTACTACCTATGCAGTTCTCTTATGAACTTCTTACATTTTCATGCAAGCACAGACTATATCTTATCCTTCGGCATTATCCATTAAGGTCTACCCACTTCCACTACCGATAGCTTGTAGTGTACTTCCCTCAAGAGGAATAGTCGTTGAAGTTTCTCCTATTCGGAGCTTACCTGCTGATTGCCCATTTTAAAGTACTTAGGGTTTAAC
>NZ_JAGWCU010000082.1:0-531 GCF_020657755.1 Clostridioides sp. ZZV15-6388
ACTGAAAATCCCCGTGTCGGTGGTTCGATTCCGCCTCTGGGCACCAGAATATGGCGGTATAGCTTAGTTGGCTAGAGCGTTCGGTTCATACCCGAAAGGTCATAGGTTCGACTCCTATTACCGCTACCAAAATTTAATGTGGGCCATTAGCTCAGTTGGTTAGAGCGCCCGGCTCATAACCGGTAGGTCTGGGGTTCGAGTCCCTGATGGCCCACCACATTAAATTAAAACAATTTCGAGGTGTAGCGCAGTTTGGTAGCGCACATGGTTTGGGACCATGGGGCCGGGGGTTCGAGTCCCTTCACCTCGACCAATATAATGGTGGGTATAGCTCAGTTGGTTAGAGCGCCAGATTGTGGCTCTGGAGGTCGTGAGTTCGACTCTCATTATCCACCCCAACTAACATGGTCTATTAGCTCAGTCGGTAGAGCACCTGACTTTTAATCAGGGTGTCCCGCGTTCGAGTCGCGGATAGATCACCAAAAAGGTGGCGACATAGCCAAGTGGTAAGGCAGTGGACTGCAACTCCTT
>NZ_JAGWCU010000083.1:0-530 GCF_020657755.1 Clostridioides sp. ZZV15-6388
TATTTTTCAATAAACCTCTTACATTTAAATCTTCTACTACTACTCTACAAGGCTTGGTTTTCACTATTGTATTAGTAGTTTGGTGTATATGATTTAATCTAATATCAGAAAGTTTTTTATAGACAAGTTTTATCTGCTTTTCAACTTTTATGATATTTTGAGTTTTTATAAGTTTTTCACCTTTTTGAAAGGTGTTACCACTTTTCAACATATCATATTTCCTTGAAACTTGCCTTTGAAGTTTTCTAAGTTTTTTATTTAATCTTTTAACTTCTTTTGATTTATTAATGTTTTTAAAAGGCTCATCTATATTACTAACTATGGCTAAATCCTTGATACCTAAATCAACACCTATACTTTCATTAGTAAGTTTAATATCAGTTTTTTCCTCAACTTCCATTGCTAGTGACAAGTACCAATACTTTCCATTAAACTTTACCCTTGGATTTAGAACTTTTATAATCTAATTATAGCCATTGTGAAAATTACAGGAACACTCATAAATAGAGAGTTTCTTTTTTTGCAAGTTT
>NZ_JAGWCU010000084.1:0-519 GCF_020657755.1 Clostridioides sp. ZZV15-6388
ATGATATTCGAGTATCTAAATGTACTAATGAAGGAATAGGTATTGACTTAGGAATTAAAGATTTTTTAATATGTTCAGATAAAAAGAAGTTTAAAAATATAAATAAAACTTCTACAGTTAAGAAAGTTGAGAAGAAATTAAAAAGAGAACAAAGAAAACTTTCAAGAAAATATGAAAGTTTAAAAATAAGAAATAAAATAGAAGAAGGGAGAGCTACTCGTCAAAATATCCAAAAGCAAGTAGTTAAAGTACAAAAACTTCATCAAAGATTGACTAATATAAGAACTGATTATATTAATAAAACTGTATCTTCGATTATAAAGCGAAAACCAAGCTATATAACTATTGAAGATTTAGCAGTTTCTAATTTGATGAAAAATAAGCATTTATCAAAGGCTATAGCAAGTCAGAAATTCTTTGAGTTCAAAACTAAACTAATGTCTAAGTGTAAGCAAAATAATATAGAACTTAGAATTGTTGATAGATTTTATCCATCATCAAAGACTTGTAGCCAGTGTG
>NZ_JAGWCU010000085.1:0-514 GCF_020657755.1 Clostridioides sp. ZZV15-6388
TGGTGGTACATATGAAAGCCTTCATGGGTGTTATTTTTAGGATGGCAAAACAATGCATTCACCACACTTGCCTCTTGATGGGAGCCTTATTTTCTTTGCAGTTCTCTTCACTTGCTCATTCTCCACAGACCTGGACTGGAGGCATCACATCCGATGGTCGCATATGCTCATAACAGTCATGGAGAAGAATAGACCGTCTTCAGGCCTGTTGTATCTTTCATTTTTATTTCAATTGGTGCTTAACATACGCCCGATTCCTTAAGATGCAGTAGATGAATGTAGCAGCAAGAATATGGCATTTGCGGGCCAACAGTTCAAGACATATAGCCTGGTACAGGCCTGGTTTAACAGACCATATGACACACATACAGTGACACCAAAGAATAACCTCATTCAAGGAGTGAACAGCATATTCTCTTTTAAAATAACAAGACTTTAAAAAAGTGCTTTTTATCCACAAATAGTAGCCATTCTCCCTTTTACCCCTTGGACTTACTGTTCTTTTATATTGTAT
>NZ_JAGWCU010000086.1:0-513 GCF_020657755.1 Clostridioides sp. ZZV15-6388
GAGTGAGAGGCAATATCCATTCACTGAGATTTTCAATTCAACCATCTTTTGAATGTTTTCTCTGTTTCAGTTGCTGTGCCAGGTGCCGGAGGTAGAATAAAGAAAGCATAGTGCTACTGGGGGAGATAGGAGGAAGGAGGACAGGGAATTGGAAACAAGGTCCTGAGTGCAGTGCTTGAGCTGAGCCCCAGTCGCTGAGGCAATGTGGTGGAAATGTGGCCAGTAGGTGTGGGGTTCAGAGGAAGGTCAGGGTAATGACCTACACGAGGTCACAGAACCCGTAGTTATTGGGGTCCACATTCTAACTCAAACTGTGCTAGCTCCAAGGCACCTGCACTCAACCACTGGAGTTGAGGCTTTAGATGAAAAATCATCAGGTAATAGTTATTTAATTTATTCATATCAGAAAGTCAGAGGAGGAACTTAATTTGAGTGTGTTTACTTCATTAAAATGACATTATTTCGTGAAAGACCTTAGTAATCCAATGCCCAAGCTTTGTTATGTTTCTAATA
>NZ_JAGWCU010000087.1:0-512 GCF_020657755.1 Clostridioides sp. ZZV15-6388
GTCCTGTTACAGCAGACCGGAGAACTTCTCATACAAAGGCAGCTCCAATGGCATTTCTTTCCAGCCCTTAACTCGCAGCTTTAGGACTCCTGCTTCTGCCGCAATTCCACCTTGCCAACCCGGCTCAGACGAAATGCCTACATCTTCCCCTTGAGCAATGGGGATGAGGCCCATAGGATTGTGGTTCCACATGCTGAGGAGGGGAGAGACAATAGGCTTTTCACTAATCACGAAGTGCAACGGTTGGGAGAGTGTCAGAAGGCACCAATGGCAGAAAGACCCCTTAACTCTCAGCCGCGCCCTCCTTTGCTGTAGAGGTGGAAGGCACAAAGCACTGCCTCCATCCTTCAATGGGAGACAAGCCATAAACTGTCTTGCCTCCAGCTCTTTAGGAAGCTGGGAAAGAACTCGCTTTCCACAGTGCTGTTACAGCATACGAGGAAACTCTCATACCGAGGCAGCTCAAACGCCATTTCTTCCCAGTGCTTAACTGGCCGCTTTAGGACTTCCGC
>NZ_JAGWCU010000088.1:0-504 GCF_020657755.1 Clostridioides sp. ZZV15-6388
GACAGTAGGAGTTATTTATAACTTAAAATTTATCCTGCCGAGGCTAAAATTGACTTGAACGTGATGATCTATGATCTTTCAAGCACTTTTTGCCGTGGGTAGAAAGTGCTTTTTTTATTAATTTTAAAAAAAGCACCAAAAATTGAAATGGAGGTGTCTGAATGTCTGCTATCATTGAAGCTAAAAAACAACTAGTTGATGAAATTGCTGAGGTACTATCAAATTCAGTTTCAACAGTAATCGTTGACTACCGTGGATTAACAGTAGCTGAAGTTACTGACTTACGTTCACAATTACGTGAAGCTGGTGTTGAGTATCAAGTATAACAAAACACTAGTGTAAGTCGTGCAGCTGAAAAAGCTGGTATCGAAGGCTTAGATGAATTCTTAACATGTCCTACTGCTATTGCAACTTCAAGTGAAGATGCTGTAGCTGCAGCGAAAGTAATTTCTGGATTTGCTAAAGATCATGAAGTATTAGAAATTAAATCAGGCGTTATGGAAG
>NZ_JAGWCU010000089.1:0-502 GCF_020657755.1 Clostridioides sp. ZZV15-6388
ATAGGTCGAAGGTGTAAGTGCAGCAATGTATTTAGCTTATCGATACTAATAGGTCGAGGACTTGACCAATATTTATTTGATGTTCATTGATTAAAATATATATGTAGTTTTTAGAGTGTTAACTCTATGTAAAGTACTAACTTCAATTAATGGAAGGTATTTAATAAAAAACTATTATTATTTAGTACTTTAAAAGTATTGACATTTAAAAATAAAGATGTTAATATAATACTTGTCTTATAAATAGGCAATATGTGGTTATAATAGCAAAGAGGATACACCTGTTCCCATTCCGAACACAGAAGTTAAGCTCTTTAGCGCTAATGGTACTTGGTGGGAAACTGCCTGGGAGAGTAGGACATAGCCACGTAAATGTTCCAAGGTAGCTCAACGGTGGAGCAACCGGCTGTTAACCGGTAGGCTGTGGGTTCGAGCCCCACCCTTGGAGCCAAAAAAAGCCGAAGTGGCGGAACTGGCAGACGCACAGGACTTAAAATCCTGC
>NZ_JAGWCU010000090.1:0-319 GCF_020657755.1 Clostridioides sp. ZZV15-6388
TCTATTGCAGAATATAGGTGAATCGCGATCATGCAGATGACTTGGATATATATGTTGTCGTTACGTCTCACGTATTTGTGTTATGTTGTGCAGGTTGTGACTTGTGCTGCATTTGTTTTATTTTTTTTGTAGACGCAAGAGACACCCACGAGATCACACCGCGTAGGTTCGTCGGCAGCGTCAGATGTGTATAGGAGACGGGGAGACCCCTGGCCCAGAGGCTAGAAAATATGGGGCACATTTGGGTAAAAAGTTATGCAGAGACAGCTAATGTACATCTTCAAGGAGATCCAGTGGAGTCTGGCCCTTATACACATCT
>NZ_JAGWCU010000091.1:0-488 GCF_020657755.1 Clostridioides sp. ZZV15-6388
CTTAGCATACCTCCTGTCTTTAACTATTTAGTTGCTTCTTTTGATTTGAAACTATTCTACACCATGATAATTTACACGCTATAATTAATTTAAACATACTTCCAATATGTTTAAATTAATTAGAAAGGTGGTGAGAGTATGAGCCAATATCGAGTTATAAGCAAAGAATGTCCTGTAATAAACGAAACCATTTCTCTTACTTGCGAATATTCAGCTCCTCCAGGTACTTTTGGATCTAAGTTAATGTCAACTAGATGTGATGGAAGTCATATTTGCGACTCTTCTTCTAATGAAGAATGTCCTATTCTAAAAAAACTTCTTAGATAGTAGCTTTGGGATTTTCATCTGGAAAACAATACTTAAATGCAGTCACTTTTACACCTGTTATTTTGCTTAATTTAGTAAAAGAATGATACATACAGGTAAAATCTCCCTCACATTCTTGCAGGTAATCGCAAACTTCACATGATGTGGGGGCTTCTATATTC
>NZ_JAGWCU010000092.1:0-487 GCF_020657755.1 Clostridioides sp. ZZV15-6388
GAGTCCTGGGATTCACACTGATTAGATTGTTTAAGTCATGTTCCCATCCCCAAGTCACGTACCCACCTGAGGGGGATTATGTCTTTTATGTATTGTTATCTAGTGTGTGTCTGTGTTCATGTGTGTGTTTCCGCAAATCTCCTCTTTTATAATTGAGATTTCTCTCATTGCAGTTACCCTGTTCTTTCTCTACTACCGCATATTGTATGTGTTGGTGACTGGTAAATTTGTTGTAGCCATAGTTTACCCAACCATGAAGAGCTACATGCAGACTGAAAGAAGGTTGCATATCACCCAGAAGTCATGAACATGGAATTAGGTGCAGCAATTGGGTGATACCTTGGTTGTCTGTTTTGGGGGACAGAGTATTTTACGTAGGTATGGATGGACATTTTAAAAAATGCATGAACAGGAAGATGGGTGTTTGTAGGTGTTGCATGGTCAAAGGAGTGGACTGTCCAAAACCACTTAATGTGCATCCTAGGAT
>NZ_JAGWCU010000093.1:0-484 GCF_020657755.1 Clostridioides sp. ZZV15-6388
ATCTACTGTCATTTGTTATATAGTGATGAAAAAGTGGCAGTTAGGAAACTAGGAACTAAAAACTGTTCAGGCAGGAACAATAGTGGTGGCTTGGACTAGGATTGTAGTAGAAAAGGAGAAATATGGGAACATTTTAGAGGCAAAGTTAAGAAAATGGATTTGCCGATGGACTGGAAGTGTAGGGGAGAGAACGCAAGAAATCAAATGCAACTAGTCGATTTTTGGCTTGAGAAACCGCTACCATTTTATAAGATCACCAATTCCATGGGAGAATTCCATGGGGGAAGCAGCTATGGGGAAGAAATTCTAGAGTCTGGCTTTGGGCAAGTGTCAGACACCAATTAGACATCTAGTGGTGATGCTGAATAAGTATTTAGATATAAGAGTCTGAAGGCCTGCAGAAAAGTGATGGCTATATGCATAGATTTGGCAGTCATCTCTATTAAGATGGCATTTAAAGCCATGGGACCAGATGGAATTACCT
>NZ_JAGWCU010000094.1:0-482 GCF_020657755.1 Clostridioides sp. ZZV15-6388
TGTTGTGAGGCGTTGTAAGATTTATGTGTGTTACACTTATTAATTCTAATGTGTTTGACATTGTGCAGTTGGTAATGCAGTGGTTTGTTTTCTTATTTGTGTGTTTTTTTTTTTTTCAAGAGGAGGAGGGAAACGGGGTCCGCCCTGGTTTCGTGGGGTCGGAGGTGGGGATAAGGGGCCGGGTAGGAACAAATATGGAGGGTTAGTGTACTGTGGAGGCATCAGCGAGCTAATGTTTTTAGCTGATCCTAATAATGTTTCTAATGAACTCTCTTTACATTCAGATGTTATTATTAGCCCTGGCTCCTATACACATTTGAAGCTGCCGACGAACTTTCGCGTGGTGATCCCGGTGGTCTCCGTAGCCGTATAAAAAAAAAACAACAATAATCTAGTTACCAACTGTACATCATGACTACACACATATGATTATGTCTGTACCTCAGCACCAGTTACAGAGACAGTAATAGTAACTCAGACGA
>NZ_JAGWCU010000095.1:0-477 GCF_020657755.1 Clostridioides sp. ZZV15-6388
CATAGGAAGTTGCCCTGGAATTTGGTTGAGTTTGCCAAAATGTACCAAAAATGTCAAGGAGCCACCTCTACTGTTTGTAGCACATAATCTGGAGGAGACAGAGTTAGACGGACTCCATAGGAAAGAGGAGAATTTAAATGGCCTCTTAACATCTCTCCCAATTCTGAGAGTATGATTTTGTGAATTAATGTTTATATTACAATTGAGTTAGAAATAAGGAAGCATTTTGAAGCCATGTGGGTGATTAAACCTAGGCCACCCAGACAGGGTGGTCTGAAAAACAGGTCTTTAAATCTGGAGTAGCTTAGCACATGTGTTAAGTGTGGACTTCCCTGGAGAGAGAGCGCTAAGCTGGATGTCCTGTGTGTCTCTATGGATGTGTGTGTCTGTCTGTCTTTCTCTTTTTTGCTGAGGAGTCTAATATGTTGGATTCCTCTTGTATCATTGGTTTACTTTAGTCGCCTGCTGCTTATATTG
>NZ_JAGWCU010000096.1:0-472 GCF_020657755.1 Clostridioides sp. ZZV15-6388
TATTTACCACTTGGCTCCCTAGATACAGTAGCATTAAGTATTCTCCCTTGAGGTACTTGTTTATCCCTTACTTTAACCATACCAAGTTTAGGTAATTTTATATATTGACTAAAGTACATAATATTTCCATTTGTAAAGTTCGTTCTATATGAAAATCTATTAGTTTTCTTTGATTTAAATTTAGGAAATCCTGCATTTTCTTTAAAGAATTTTTTATATGCGTTTTCTAAATCTTTTAAGGTGTTTTGTAGTGAAAATTTGTCAGGTTCTTTAAGCCACTCTAATTCTTTTTTTAAATTAGTCAAATCAGAACTGCACTGTTTATAAGTAAAAGTTTCTTTATGGTTTTCATAAACTTCTATTCTTTTAGCAAGATATTTATTATATACAAATCTACAACATCCAAAAGTTTTGTTAATTAACTCTTGCTGTTTTTTATTTGGATACATTCTAAACTTATAAGCTTTTTCCA
>NZ_JAGWCU010000097.1:0-468 GCF_020657755.1 Clostridioides sp. ZZV15-6388
TCTGTATATATTCCCAAGCTACTAGTTGAATCGTATTTCAAAGTTCTATCAATAAAATCCTTCCCTATACCAAAACTTGGAACCCCCATAGCTATTGCTTGAACTTTAAATTCTTTTTTTATCTTTTTATCTCCATCATATAAAGTTAATCTTATTTTATCTCCTGCTTTTACTCCCATTTCTTTTGCTGTATCAACATGAGTAATTACTATTTCATCTCCAGTTTGAAGTCTTTCAAGATTTATTTTTCCATCTATTATATTCTTGTTTAATGATTTTACATCATTTTCATTTATACTTTGTAAAAGGTCATACTTAAATTCAACATCATAGTCCTCCATACCAATTTTTACACTTCTTGCAGATTCTATTCTTTTAATTCCTTCCATGTTCTTTATTTGATTAAAAAAATCTTTACTTAGAGGATTATCCATTTGTAAAATATTCAAATTATCTTTAGGATTTTTA
>NZ_JAGWCU010000098.1:0-465 GCF_020657755.1 Clostridioides sp. ZZV15-6388
GACTACAGGGGTATCTAATCCTGTTTGATACCCACACTTTCGAGCCTCAGCGTCAGTTACAGACCAGAGAGCCGCTTTCGCCACCGGTGTTCCTCCATATATCTACGCATTTCACCGCTACACATGGAATTCCACTCTCCCCTTCTGCACTCAAGTCTAACAGTTTCCAAAGCGAACAATGGTTAAGCCACTGCCTTTAACTTCAGACTTATTAAACCGCCTGCGCTCGCTTTACGCCCAATAAATCCGGACAACGCTCGGGACCTACGTATTACCGCGGCTGCTGGCACGTAGTTAGCCGTCCCTTTCTGGTAAGTTACCGTCACTGTGTGAACTTTCCACTCTCACACACGTTCTTCTCTTACAACAGAGCTTTACGATCCGAAAACCTTCTTCACTCACGCGGCGTTGCTCGGTCAGGGTTGCCCCCATTGCCGAAGATTCCCTACTGCTGCCTCCCGTAGG
>NZ_JAGWCU010000099.1:0-463 GCF_020657755.1 Clostridioides sp. ZZV15-6388
TATCGAGAAAAACAATCGGTAGTTTAAATAGAAATAAAGCAAGATTAAAAGTTGCAAGACTTCAAGAACATATAGCTAATAGGCGAAAGGATTTTCTACAAAAACTATCTACTAAATTAATACAAGAGAATGATATTATTTGCATAGAAGATTTACAAGTAAAGAATATGACTAGAAATCGTAAATTATCTCGTTCTATTTCTGATGTGTCATGGTCAGAATTTGTTCGTCAATTAGAATACAAGGCTAATTGGTATGGTAGACAAATTGTAAAGATAGGTAAATTCTTTGCAAGTTCACAAATATGTAATAAATGTGGGTATAAAAACGAGGAAGTTAAGAATTTAAATATAAGAGAATGGATTTGTCCTTGTTGTAATGTAACTCACGATAGAGATATAAATGCAAGTAAAAATATACTAAAAGAAGGATTAAGACTAATAACAGTTTAAAATAGATAACT
>NZ_JAGWCU010000100.1:0-462 GCF_020657755.1 Clostridioides sp. ZZV15-6388
CCCTGCACCCTTAATAACTTGACCAGTTAAAAAGGTTTGATAGATTAGAAGCTATCAACTTCGATAATTTTAAAAAGTTATCAACTTTATATATTACAAATTAGATGTCATATCACTAAATATATATGCAGTTTTCAAAGTGCTAACGCACATCGTCAACGAACAACCTTCGTATACACTCAGATTATTCCGTTACTTAAAGTGCTAATGCACAACGCCAACAAACAAACTTCACATGCGTTCAGTTTATTCTGTTGCTTAAAGTGCTAACGCACAACGCCAACGGATAAATCCCGTTGCTCAAAGTGCTAATTGAGTATTCGTAAAAACGAACCCTCAAAATTAAACAGTAGGCAATTCTCCTTAGAAAGGAGGTGATCCAGCCGCACCTTCCGATACGGCTACCTTGTTACGACTTCACCCCAGTTATTGATTCCACCTTCGACGACTTCTTCCAAAAGG
>NZ_JAGWCU010000101.1:0-461 GCF_020657755.1 Clostridioides sp. ZZV15-6388
GTAGTAAAACAACCACAATTGGTGACTGAGACTCAGGGCTAGTGAGTTAGTACAATATTCAGGATGGTGCAGACTCTGCCTCCCTCATCTTTAAAGCTCTTATTGGTTTGTAGAAGCTTGGGCCATCTACCTAGGTTACTCACTAAAAATTGTAAGAACCCGGCTGAGCAGCATTTTGTGGTTGGCCCAAATCAGACCCTTATGAAGAACCCTGACCACAGACAAGTCTCTGGAAGCACACATGGCAATGGCATATCTTGGGGATAGTAAAGAAAGCAGCTGAGTTCCTGTGAGCCTCTGATTACCTGACGGCTATTGCTCTGTACACAACGCGTGGAAACTCAGCTCCTGTAACTCTCAGTATTAAAAGGTTTTTTCTTTTCAGTCATGAGACTGAACTCTGTAAGATAAGTCTTGGCACTGGTGGAGAGCTGCGCTCGGGATTTTTAATTCCCTCATCT
>NZ_JAGWCU010000102.1:0-460 GCF_020657755.1 Clostridioides sp. ZZV15-6388
CCTACGGGAGGCAGCAGTGAGGAATATTGGTCAATGGGCGCGAGCCTGAACCAGCCAAGTAGCGTGAAGGATGACTGCCCTATGGGTTGTAAACTTCTTTTATATGGGAATAAAGTGAAGCACGTGTGCCTTTTTGTATGTACCATATGAATAAGGATCGGCTAACTCCGTGCCAGCAGCCGCGGTAATACGGAGGATCCGAGCGTTATCCGGATTTATTGGGTTTAAAGGGAGCGTAGGTGGACTGTTAAGTCAGTTGTGAAAGTTTGCGGCTCAACCGTAAAATTGCAGTTGATACTGGCAGTCTTGAGTACAGTAGAGGTGGGCGGAATTCGTGGTGTAGCGGTGAAATGCTTAGATATCACGAAGAACTCCGATTGCGAAGGCAGCTCACTGGACTGTAACTGACACTGATGCTCGAAAGTGTGGGTATCAAACAGGATTAGATACCCTTGTAGTC
>NZ_JAGWCU010000103.1:0-460 GCF_020657755.1 Clostridioides sp. ZZV15-6388
CTAACAATACAAAATGGGCTTAGAAATTTTTTATCAGTATCAGTTAAAAAAGATGATGAACTGATGCTATTTTCAGCAGTTTGTAATGTTAAAGCATTATATTCTATCTTAGTGTCACCTCTAGTTATAGCTTTTAAGCTTTTTTCTAGATTATCAAGTCCACTATTTTTCTTAAGTTCTTCAAATCTTGAAGATAATATTGATATTACTTTTTCTTCTACAAACCCTTCTAGTGCTGTACTTAGTTCCTGCCTAGAACAATATTCTAAAACCATCTCACTTATTTTATTTATATAAAGGATTATTAATTTGTCATATCTATCATTTTCTATTCCTAAAACTAATTTAACATTATCAAGCATTGTACTCATCTAGTAGTTGAATTAATTCCTCTTTAGTTTTAGTTGAATATCCCTTTATATTCTTGCCTTTAGCAATTTCCATAAGCTCTGGTTTAGAT
>NZ_JAGWCU010000104.1:0-455 GCF_020657755.1 Clostridioides sp. ZZV15-6388
CCTTTGTGCATCAGAAGCTACATGCATCTCAGACTGTGTGTTTAACACTCACCATGGCATCTCTGATTTTGTTCATAACACTCCCCCTGGTGCCTGTGACTTCCTGTGAAACACCACACGTGAACTGACTACCTGCATAACACTCCCCATGGCATCTCTGACATCATGTGTTACAACCATATGACGTCTCTGCCTTCGTGTGTAACACTCCCCTTTGCATTCCTGACTTCATGTGAAACGCTCCCTGTGGCATCTCTGACTTCGTGTGTCAAACCTCATATGTCGTCTCTGACTTCTGGTGTCACCAGTGTTCGCTGTGTCATCTTGTGATACAATACCCCCGTTGTCTCTGACACCATGTGTAACACACACCCTGTTATCTCCAACATAACGTGTGATGCTCCAACTGTCATCCCTGATTTCATTTATAACACTACCCCTGGCATCTCTGATTT
>NZ_JAGWCU010000105.1:0-447 GCF_020657755.1 Clostridioides sp. ZZV15-6388
GACTACACGGGTATCTAATCCTGTTCGCTCCCCACGCTTTCGCTCCTCAGCGTCAGTAACGGCCCAGAGACCTGCCTTCGCCATTGGTGTTCTTCCCGATATCTACACATTCCACCGTTACACCGGGAATTCCAGTCTCCCCTACCGCACTCCAGCCCGCCCGTACCCGGCGCAGATCCACCGTTAAGCGATGGACTTTCACACCGGACGCGACGAACCGCCTACGAGCCCTTTACGCCCAATAATTCCGGATAACGCTTGCACCCTACGTATTACCGCGGCTGCTGGCACGTAGTTAGCCGGTGCTTATTCGAAAGGTACACTCACCCGAAGGCTTGCTCCCGATCAAAAGCGGTTTACAACCCGAAGGCCGTCATCCCGCACGCGGCGTCGCTGCATCAGGCTTGCGCCCATTGTGCAATATTCCCCACTGCTGCCACCCGTAGG
>NZ_JAGWCU010000106.1:0-447 GCF_020657755.1 Clostridioides sp. ZZV15-6388
GGTATGGGCTTCACCAGTCCAGAAGAACAGGTGAGATAACATTTATTTTGGGATCTAAACTTTAATGGCTTTGAGCGCTGACTTGCAAGATAAGCAGAACTTTAGCACCCTCTGTTATCTCTCATCCCCATCCCTAGCATGGAATTGACCTTCTCTTAATTTGTTCTAATTCATCTAAGATCAGCTTTAAATTTTTAATTAGACAATTAAAATGTCATGGATTACTTAAGAGGACGAGAATAGAAGATTAAAGAAACTAATTTTACAATGGTTCAAGGGGTGACCGCTTCCAGAGTTGCAGGCTCAGAACCATTTTCCTGGTTTCCTTTAGAGGACATGCCTCTGCTGGGCCACAGTGCTGTCATCTGCCCAGCTTCAGAGAGAGGCAAACTCATCTGCAAGTTAGACCTTGAAGTGAGGTAACATTGCAGTGGCGAAGTATATTGG
>NZ_JAGWCU010000107.1:0-439 GCF_020657755.1 Clostridioides sp. ZZV15-6388
GACTACAAGGGTATCTAATCCTGTTTGCTCCCCACGCTTTCGAGCCTCAGCGTCAGTTATCGTCCAGTAAGCCGCCTTCGCCACTGGTGTTCCTCCTAATATCTACGCATTTCACCGCTACACTAGGAATTCCGCTTACCCCTCCGACACTCTAGACGACAGTTTCCAATGCAGTACCGGGGTTGAGCCCCGGGCTTTCACATCAGACTTGCCGCACCGCCTGCGCTCCCTTTACACCCAGTAAATCCGGATAACGCTTGCACCATACGTATTACCGCGGCTGCTGGCACGTATTTAGCCGGTGCTTCTTAGTCAGGTACCGTCATTTTCTTCCCTGCTGATAGAGCTTTACATACCGAAATACTTCTTCGCTCACGCGGCGTCGCTGCATCAGGGTTTCCCCCATTGTGCAATATTCCCCACTGCTGCCTCCCGTAGG
>NZ_JAGWCU010000108.1:0-442 GCF_020657755.1 Clostridioides sp. ZZV15-6388
GACTACTAGGGTATCTAATCCTGTTTGCTCCCCACGCTTTCGCGCCTCACCGTCAGTTACCGTCCAGTAATCCGCCTTCGCCACTGGTGTTCTTCCTTATATCTACGCATTTCACCGCTACACAAGGAATTCCGATTACCTCTCCGGCACTCAAGACATACAGTTTCAAATGCAGTTTCAGGGTTGAGCACTGAGATTTCACATCTGACTTGCATGCCCGGCTGCACGCCCTTTACACCCAGTAAATCCGGACAACGCTTGCCACCTACGTATTACCGCGGCTGCTGGCACGTAGTTAGCCGTGGCTTATTCAAGAGGTACCGTCTTCTGCTCTTCCCTCTTAAAAGAAGTTTACAACCCGAAAGCCTTCTTCCTTCACGCGGCGTTGCTGGGTCAGGCTTGCGCCCATTGCCCAATATTCCCCACTGCTGCCTCCCGTAGG
>NZ_JAGWCU010000109.1:0-441 GCF_020657755.1 Clostridioides sp. ZZV15-6388
GAAGTAGGAAACCAAGGCTTTGGGTCTCAGGGCCGGCTTCTTGGAAGAAGACCCAAGTAGAGGATCAGGTGCTAGTGAGCTGATGGACAAAGATGAGTCCCAGAGGTGTGAAAACAAAGCTCTTTTCAGGAAAGCTATGTCTGGAGTATTAGGATTGAGGTCCCTGGCTAACCAATCTAAATCGTGTCACTCTCTCATACTCTTTCAATGTGCCCTCTGCTTTTTCTACATAATACTTAATACAATGTGTAATTCTATATTTATATGATTTTTAAAAAATTCCTATCTTCCCACTACCTGTTTTGTTCACTCCACTTTTTGGCCCACGGTAGGTACTCAATATTTGTCGAATGAACAAATGCCTGAGAGCTGATGGAGGGAATAGTATAAAAGATGCTAGAGAGGGAGCCAGGAGACAAGTTAAGCTGGGCTTTCTTGACC
>NZ_JAGWCU010000110.1:0-440 GCF_020657755.1 Clostridioides sp. ZZV15-6388
GACTACTGGGGTATCTAATCCTGTTTGCTCCCCACGCTTTCGAGCCTCAACGTCAGTTACCGTCCAGTAAGCCGCCTTCGCCACTGGTGTTCCTCCTAATATCTACGCATTTCACCGCTACACTAGGAATTCCGCTTACCCCTCCGGCACTCAAGTATGACAGTTTCCAATGCAGTCCACAGGTTGAGCCCATGCCTTTCACATCAGACTTGCCACACCGTCTACGCTCCCTTTACACCCAGTAAATCCGGATAACGCTTGCCCCCTACGTATTACCGCGGCTGCTGGCACGTAGTTAGCCGGGGCTTCTTAGTCAGGTACCGTCACTATCTTCCCTGCTGATAGAAGTTTACATACCGAGATACTTCTTCCTTCACGCGGCGTCGCTGCATCAGGGTTTCCCCCATTGTGCAATATTCCCCACTGCTGCCACCCGTAGG
>NZ_JAGWCU010000111.1:0-440 GCF_020657755.1 Clostridioides sp. ZZV15-6388
CCTACGGGAGGCAGCAGTGGGGAATATTGCACAATGGGGGAAACCCTGATGCAGCGACGCCGCGTGGAGGAAGAAGGTCTTCGGATTGTAAACTCCTGTTGTTGGGGAAGATAATGACGGTACCCAACAAGGAAGTGACGGCTAACTACGTGCCAGCAGCCGCGGTAAAACGTAGGTCACAAGCGTTGTCCGGAATTACTGGGTGTAAAGGGAGCGCAGGCGGGAAGACAAGTTGGAAGTGAAATCTATGGGCTCAACCCATAAACTGCTTTCAAAACTGTTTTTCTTGAGTAGTGCAGAGGTAGGCGGAATTCCCGGTGTAGCGGTGGAATGCGTAGATATCGGGAGGAACACCAGTGGCGAAGGCGGCCTACTGGGCACCAACTGACGCTGAGGCTCGAAAGTGTGGGTAGCAAACAGGATTAGATACCCGTGTAGTC
>NZ_JAGWCU010000112.1:0-440 GCF_020657755.1 Clostridioides sp. ZZV15-6388
CCTACGGGAGGCAGCAGTGGGGAATATTGCACAATGGGGGAAACCCTGATGCAGCGACGCCGCGTGAGCGAAGAAGTATTTCGGTATGTAAAGCTCTATCAGCAGGGAAGATAATGACGGTACCTGACTAAGAAGCCCCGGCTAACTACGTGCCAGCAGCCGCGGTAATACGTAGGGGGCAAGCGTTATCCGGATTTACTGGGTGTAAAGGGAGCGTAGACGGCAAGGCAAGTCTGATGTGAAAACCCAGGGCTTAACCCTGGGACTGCATTGGAAACTGTCTGGCTCGAGTGCCGGAGAGGTAAGCGGAATTCCTAGTGTAGCGGTGAAATGCGTAGATATTAGGAAGAACACCAGTGGCGAAGGCGGCTTACTGGACGGTAACTGACGTTGAGGCTCGAAAGCGTGGGGAGCAAACAGGATTAGATACCCCTGTAGTC
>NZ_JAGWCU010000113.1:0-440 GCF_020657755.1 Clostridioides sp. ZZV15-6388
GACTACTGGGGTATCTAATCCTGTTTGCTACCCATGCTTTCGAGCCTCAGCGTCAGTTGGTGCCCAGTAGGTCGCCTTCGCCACTGGTGTTCCTCCCGATATCTACGCATTCCACCGCTACACCGGGAATTCCACCTACCTCTGCACTACTCAAGGCCAGCAGTTTTGAAAGCAATTTATGGGTTGAGCCCATAGTTTTCACTTCCAACTTGCCGGTCCGCCTGCGCTCCCTTTACACCCAGTAATTCCGGACAACGCTTGCACCCTACGTTTTACCGCGGCTGCTGGCACGTAGTTAGCCGGTGCTTTCTTGTTAGGTACCGTCATTATCGTCCCTAACGACAGGAGTTTACAATCCGAAAACCTTCTTCCTCCACGCGGCGTCGCTGCATCAGGGTTTCCCCCATTGTGCAATATCCCCCACTGCTGCCCCCCGTAGG
>NZ_JAGWCU010000114.1:0-437 GCF_020657755.1 Clostridioides sp. ZZV15-6388
GATGAAGATTGCTATTAGATATTAAGTTTAAGTTTTCTAATCTATTTACTTTATTTTCTGTTATAGCTCTGCTAAAACCTCCAGAAGAAGTTTTATATGTTATATTATTTGAATCTACATCATCAGATATAAATAAGTACGAACTTATACTTGATGCATTTATATCTACATTATTTGGTACATATATTCTAATTTCTCTATAATCACGTGAAAACATACTATTTATAGATGTATTTAATAAGTGGTTGAAACTTCTTATCTTTTTAATTTTATTTTCAGATTTTCTTTCGCCTTTTACAACTAAAGTCTTATCTTGTAGGGTTACACTGTATTTGTAAAATTCATTATTCCCTCTTGTTGTCACACGCACATCTTCATTTGAACTTTTTCTTATCATAACATTTATATTGTCAACAGCTATATCTAACTTGTCAATC
>NZ_JAGWCU010000115.1:0-430 GCF_020657755.1 Clostridioides sp. ZZV15-6388
GAAATATTATGTACTTTAGTCAATATATAAAATTACCTAAACTTGGTATGGTTAAAGTAAGGGATAAACAAGTACCTCAAGGGAGAATACTTAATGCTACTGTATCTAGGGAGCCAAGTGGTAAATATTATGTATCATTATGTTGTACTGATATAGACATTGAAGCATTTGAAAATACTAATAATCAGGTAGGTTTAGATTTAGGAATTAAAGAATTTTGTATCTCAAGTTGTGGACAATTTATAGAAAATCCTAAGTATCTTCAGAAGTCATTAAACAAACTTGCTAAATTACAAAGGGAATTATCGAGAAAAACAATCGGTAGTTTAAATAGAAATAAAGCAAGATTAAAAGTTGCAAGACTTCAAGAACATATAGCTAATAGGCGAAAGGATTTTCTACAAAAACTATCTACTAAATTAATACAAGA
>NZ_JAGWCU010000116.1:0-409 GCF_020657755.1 Clostridioides sp. ZZV15-6388
AAGTGTTTATTTTTCAATAAACCTCTTACATTTAAATCTTCTACTACTACTCTACAAGGCTTGGTTTTCACTATTGTATTAGTAGTTTGGTGTATATGATTTAATCTAATATCAGAAAGTTTTTTATAGACAAGCTTTATCTGCTTTTCAACTTTTATGATATTTTGAGTTTTTAAAAGTTTTTCACCTTTTTGAAAGGCGTTACCACTTTTCAACATATCATATTTCCTTGAAACTTGCCTTTGAAGTTTTCTAAGTTTCTTATTTAATCTTTTAACTTCTTTTGATTTATTAATGTTTTTAAAAGGTTCATCTATATTGCTAACTATGGCTAAATCCTTGATACCTAAATCAACACCAATACTTTCATTAGTAAGTTTAATATCAGTTTTTTCCTCAACTTCCATTG
>NZ_JAGWCU010000117.1:0-373 GCF_020657755.1 Clostridioides sp. ZZV15-6388
AAAAAGGTTTGATAGATTAGAAGCTATCAACTTCGATAATTTTAAAAAGTTATCAACTTTATATATTACAAATTAGATGTCATATCACTAAATATATATGCAGTTTTCAAAGTGCTAACGCACATCGCCAACGAATAAATTCCGTTGCTTAAAGTGCTAACGCACGTCGCCAACAAACAAACTTCACATGTGTTCAGTTTATTCTGTTGCTTAAAGTGCTAATGCACATAGCTTGTCTAAAGATAAGCTAAAAGTGCATGTAAGAGGCTACTAGATAAATCGAAGATTTAAGTAATATACTCTTAATGGTGGAGATGAGGAGAGTCGAACTCCTGACCCCTTGCTTGCAAGGCAAGTGCTCTCCCAACTGAGC
>NZ_JAGWCU010000118.1:0-365 GCF_020657755.1 Clostridioides sp. ZZV15-6388
TAGCCGTATCGGAAGGTGCGGCTGGATCACCTCCTTTCTAAGGAGAATTGCCTACTGTTTAATTTTGAGGGTTCGTTTTTACGAATACTCAATTAGCACTTTGAGCAACGGGATTTATCCGTTGGCGCTGTGCGTTAGCACTTTAAGCAACAGAATAAACTGAACGCATGTGAAGTTTGTTTGTTGGCGTTGTGCATTAGCACTTTGAGCAACGGGATTTATCCGTTGGCGTTGTGCGTTAGCACTTTAAGTAACGGAATAATCTGAGTGTATACGAAGGTTGTTCGTTGACGATGTGCGTTAGCACTTTGAAAACTGCATATATATTTAGTGATATGACATCTAATTTGTAATATATAAAGTTG
>NZ_JAGWCU010000119.1:0-362 GCF_020657755.1 Clostridioides sp. ZZV15-6388
TAGATGCTATTTCGCTCACGCTAATAGCCACTTCCTTTCAGAACGTGCAAAGACTATTTCTTCATCTTCAGCATTACCTGTTAAGAGCCACCCATTTCTTCCACCAATTGCTTGTGGTTTTACTCCCTCTCGGGATAGTCGTTTGACCTTCCTATTTCTAGGCTTGGCGACCAAATTTCCATTATAAAGCACTTAGGATTTAACCATATGCTATCTCTACACTTGTTATGATTTCTCACCATCATAAAGGTTTCTGATTCTATCCTTTATTGTGGTAGTAGAGCTTTAGGATTTACTGGTTTTAAAGTGGTGTCCTATGCAGATTTCTCTACATACGCAGTATAGTTTATATTTTTATAATT
>NZ_JAGWCU010000120.1:0-362 GCF_020657755.1 Clostridioides sp. ZZV15-6388
GTAGAGGATTATATAATTGAACATAGTGGAGCGTTAGAAGGAATAGAACCTACAGTATAGGTTCTTTTTTTATTCCTAAAAATATATAAAGTCATTTACATTTTGCCTATATTTTGTAGACGTTTATAGTTTTAAAATTAGGTACAATAAAACAATAAATCAAGAAAGAGGTAGATTAAATTGAATTTCAATATTTTAGTAAAAGCAGGAGAGGACTATATAGCATAGTTCTTTTTAATACAAAAATTAGGAGGTAGTATGAGCATAACCATAGCTTTTTTAGCAACAAATATATTTATAAAATTAGTAATCATAGCAATAGCATTTGATACGCTATTAGGATGTTTGCAGGCAATAAAAAC
>NZ_JAGWCU010000121.1:0-353 GCF_020657755.1 Clostridioides sp. ZZV15-6388
ATATCATTCTTTTTTATCCATTGTTTATGTTCAAAATAGTATTCTTTGGATAAGCTAACTATATGATTTCAACAATTAGCACTCTCTATTTGTTTTTCCCTTACTAATTCAAATTGTGTTCTAGTTAGGTTTAATTTTACTCTATGAGTTTTTATCATTTTTTCTTACTCCTAACTTGTTGATTCTCTACGTATTGTTTAACTACTTCTAAACTTACAGAACCAACAGTTCCTACGAAATAACTATTAGTCCACATACTAGGCATACTAGACTTTAAATGTTGGAAATTTTCTCTTAATACTCTTGAACTAAAACCTTTTAAACCTTTTACTACTTTATGGATTCCAAATTGT
>NZ_JAGWCU010000123.1:0-304 GCF_020657755.1 Clostridioides sp. ZZV15-6388
TTTCCCACCGCAAGGGTAAGACCCCAGAAAGACTATCTGGTTGATAGGTCGAAGGTGTAAGTGCAGCAATGTATTTAGCTTATCGATACTAATAGGTCGAGGACTTGACCAATATTTATTTGATGTTCATTAATTAAAATATATATGTAGTTTTTAGAGTGTTAACTCTAAAGAAATTAGTTTTACTAGTTTCAATAACTTAATAGTAATATTAAGCATAAAGATTATGTGGTTACAATAGCAGAGAGGATACACCTGTTCCCATTCCGAACACAGAAGTTAAGCTCTCTAGCGCTGATGGTAC
>NZ_JAGWCU010000124.1:0-297 GCF_020657755.1 Clostridioides sp. ZZV15-6388
GCTCAGTTGGGAGAGCACTTGCCTTGCAAGCAAGGGGTCAGGAGTTCGACTCTCCTCATCTCCACCATTAAGAGTATATTACTTAAATCTTCGATTTATCTAGTAGCCTCTTACATGCACTTTTAGCAACAAAATAAACTGAACACATGTGAAGTTTGTTTGTTGGCGACGTGCGTTAGCACTTTGAAAACTGCATATATATATTTAGTGATATGACATCTAATTTGTAATATATAAAGTTGATAACTTTTTAAAATTATCGAAGTTGATAGCTTCTAATCTATCAAACCTTTTTAA
>NZ_JAGWCU010000125.1:0-295 GCF_020657755.1 Clostridioides sp. ZZV15-6388
AATAATACTTGCAACCTAACACTACGAATGATAGATTATGTGTAGGAGGTGTTAGTTTTTATGTATAAATCTAACGGAAATATAACATATGATTGTAAATATCATATAATATTTTGTCCTAAGTATCATAAACCTGTTTTAGTTGACGAAGTAGAAAAAATGTTAAAAGAGATAATACCATATAAAGCAGATGAACTTGGAGCAGAAATAATAGAAATGGAAATAAACAAAGACCATGTGCATTTATTAATATCATGTGACCCACAATTTGGAATCCATAAAGTAGTAAAAGGTT
>NZ_JAGWCU010000126.1:0-287 GCF_020657755.1 Clostridioides sp. ZZV15-6388
TGTAGCTCAGTTGGGAGAGCACTTGCCTTGCAAGCAAGGGGTCAGGAGTTCGACTCTCCTCATCTCCACCATTAAGAGTATATTACTTAAATCTTCGATTTATCTAGTAGCCTCTTACATGCACTTTAAGCAACGGAATTTATTCGTTGACGACGTGCGCTAGCACTTTGAAAACTGCATATATATATTTAGTGATATGACATCTAATTTGTAATATATAAAGTTGATAACTTTTTAAAATTATCGAAGTTGATAGCTTCTAATCTATCAAACCTTTTTAACTGGTC
>NZ_JAGWCU010000127.1:0-285 GCF_020657755.1 Clostridioides sp. ZZV15-6388
TTTTGTAGGCTTTATCTAAATTCATTTGTTCATTTGCTAGTGCTAAACTATCAACTTCTTTTAGGAACTCATATTCCTTTTTGTAATGTGCAGGTGTAGGATATTTTATTTTCTTAATATCTAAGTCCTTGTTTTCCTCATATGCTTTAATCCTATCAGATAACATAAGATTATATATAAGTCTGCTACATCCAAAAGTTTTAGCAAAATATTCTTTTTGTTCGCTATTTGGATATAATCTATATTTATATGCTCTTAGCATATTATCCCTACTTTCCTTGATTT
>NZ_JAGWCU010000128.1:0-283 GCF_020657755.1 Clostridioides sp. ZZV15-6388
TATCGGAAGGTGCGGCTGGATCACCTCCTTTCTAAGGAGAATTGCCTACTGTTTAATTTTGAGGGTTCGTTTTTACGAATACTCAATTAGCACTTTGAGCAACGGGATTTATCCGTTGGCGTTGTGCATTAGCACTTTAAGTAACGGAATAATCTAAGTGTATACGAAGGTTGTTCGTTGACGATGTGCGTTAGCACTTTGAAAACTGCATATATATATTTAGTGATATGACATCTAATTTGTAATATATAAAGTTGATAACTTTTTAAAATTATCGAAGTTG
>NZ_JAGWCU010000129.1:0-282 GCF_020657755.1 Clostridioides sp. ZZV15-6388
CCTTTTGGAAGAAGTCGTCGAAGGTGGAATCAATAACTGGGGTGAAGTCGTAACAAGGTAGCCGTATCGGAAGGTGCGGCTGGATCACCTCCTTTCTAAGGAGAATTGCCTACTGTTTAATTTTGAGAGTTCTTTATGAACTTCATATTTGGGGGTGTAGCTCAGTTGGGAGAGCACTTGCCTTGCAAGCAAGGGGTCAGGAGTTCGACTCTCCTCATCTCCACCATTAAGAGTATATTACTTAAATCTTCGATTTATCTAGTAGCCTCTTACATGCACTTT
>NZ_JAGWCU010000130.1:0-280 GCF_020657755.1 Clostridioides sp. ZZV15-6388
GGGAGTAAAACCACAAGCAATTGGTGGAAGAAATGGGTGGCTCTTAACAGGTAATGCTGAAGATGAAGAAATAGTCTTTGCACGTTCTGAAAGGAAGTGGCTATTAGCGTGAGCGAAATAGCATCTATAAAGTAGCGATTGTAGGTAAAAAGATATAAACTCTATAAATTAATATAAATACTTTATAATTCGTCAAATGTTAAATTAAATAAACTTGCAAAAAAAGAAACTCTCTATTTATGAGTGTTCCTGTAATTTTCACAATGGCTATAATTAGATT
>NZ_JAGWCU010000131.1:0-279 GCF_020657755.1 Clostridioides sp. ZZV15-6388
AGCCCGGGGATTTCACATCTGTCTTACAGAACCGCCTGCGCACGCTTTACGCCCAGTAATTCCGATTAACGCTTGCACCCTACGTATTACCGCGGCTGCTGGCACGTAGTTAGCCGGTGCTTATTCTTCAGGTACCGTCAGCAGACCATGGTATTAACACGGTCCTTTTCGTCCCTGACAAAAGCAGTTTACAACCCGAAGGCCTTCATCCTGCACGCGGCATGGCTGGATCAGGGTTGCCCCCATTGTCCAAAATTCCCCACTGCTGCCTCCCGTAGG
>NZ_JAGWCU010000132.1:0-272 GCF_020657755.1 Clostridioides sp. ZZV15-6388
CTTTTTTAGAGATAAATCAGTAGGTTTTCCTAAATTCAAATCTAAGAAAATAAACTATCATAGTTATACTACTAACAACCAAAAAGGTACTGTAAGGATTGAAAATGGATATATAAAATTACCTAAATTAAAATCGATGGTTAGAATAAAACAACATAGAATGTTTGATGGAGAAATAAAGAGTTGTACTATATCGAGAACACCAGGTAATAGATATTATATTTCTATATTAGCAGAAACTGAAATAGAGAAACTAAAAACTATTGATAAGA
>NZ_JAGWCU010000133.1:0-271 GCF_020657755.1 Clostridioides sp. ZZV15-6388
TTTTGTAGGCTTTATCTAAATTCATTTGTTCATTTGCTAGTGCTAAACTATCAACTTCTTTTAGGAACTCATATTCCTTTTTGTAATGTGCAGGTGTAGGATATTTTATTTTCTTAATATCTAAGTCTTTGTTTTCCTCATATTCTTTAATCCTATCGGATAACATAAGATTATATATAAGTCTGCTACATCCAAAAGTTTTAGCAAAATATTCTTTTTGTTCGCTATTTGGATATAATCTATATTTATATGCTCTTAGCATATTATCCCT
>NZ_JAGWCU010000134.1:0-269 GCF_020657755.1 Clostridioides sp. ZZV15-6388
TATTTACCACTTGGCTCCCTAGATACAGTAGCATTAAGTATTCTCCCTTGAGGTACTTGTTTATCCCTTACTTTAACCATACCAAGTTTAGGTAATTTTATATATTGACTAAAGTACATAATATTTCTATTTGTAAAGTTCGTTCTATATGAAAATCTATTAGTTTTCTTTGATTTAAATTTAGGAAATCCTACATTTTCTTTAAAGAATTTTTTATATGCGTTTTCTAAATCTTTTAAGGTGTTTTGTAGTGAAAATTTGTCAGGTTC
>NZ_JAGWCU010000135.1:0-260 GCF_020657755.1 Clostridioides sp. ZZV15-6388
GCAGGATTTTAAGTCCTGTGCGTCTGCCAGTTCCGCCACTTCGGCTTTTTTTGGCTCCAAGGGTGGGGCTCGAACCCACAGCCTACCGGTTAACAGCCGGTTGCTCCACCGTTGAGCTACCTTGGAATATTCAACGTGGCTACGTCCTACTCTCCCAGGCAGTTTCCCACCAAGTACCATCAGCGCTAGAGAGCTTAACTTCTGTGTTCGGAATGGGAACAGGTGTATCCTCTCTGCTATTGTAACCACATAATCTTTAT
>NZ_JAGWCU010000136.1:0-257 GCF_020657755.1 Clostridioides sp. ZZV15-6388
GACCATACTCCATTTGAGATATTTTTTGTCTATTAATTCTATTTAATCTTTTCTTCTTTTTTGTATTTTTCTCAATCCCTTTTATATCTCCTAAAACTATTTCACATACTTGTTGCTCTACACAAAAATCTATAAACTTTCTAGTTGTTTGGTGGTATAAATTTATTAATTGGTTATCTGTTTTAGTTCTAATAGTGTTTTTTAATTTCCATAATCTCTTATATTGTCTACTACCTTTTTTGCATCTACTTAATCTT
>NZ_JAGWCU010000137.1:0-255 GCF_020657755.1 Clostridioides sp. ZZV15-6388
TTGAGCGATTTAATTCGGTAAAGGGCGGCGGACGGGTGAGTAACGCGTGGGTAACCTACCCTGTACACACGGATAACATACCGAAAGGTATGCTAATACGGGATAACATATTTGGGAGGCATCTCTTAAATATCAAAGGTGAGCCAGTACAGGATGGACCCGCGTCTGATTAGCTAGTTGGTAAGGTAACGGCTTACCAAGGCGACGATCAGTAGCCGACCTGAGAGGGTGATCGGCCACATTGGAACTGAGACA
>NZ_JAGWCU010000138.1:0-255 GCF_020657755.1 Clostridioides sp. ZZV15-6388
ACCCACACTTTCGAGCCTCAATGTCAGTTGCAGCTTAGCAGGCTGCCTTCGCAATCGGAGTTCTTCGTGATATCTAAGCATTTCACCGCTACACCACGAATTCCGCCTGCCTCAACTGCACTCAAGATATCCAGTATCAACTGCAATTTTACGGTTGAGCCGCAAACTTTCACAACTGACTTAAACATCCATCTACGCTCCCTTTAAACCCAATAAATCCGGATAACGCTCGGATCCTCCGTATTACCGCGGCTG
>NZ_JAGWCU010000139.1:0-255 GCF_020657755.1 Clostridioides sp. ZZV15-6388
TAATACAAAAATTAGGAGGTAGTATGAGCATAACCATAGCTTTTTTAGCAACAAATATATTTATAAAATTAGTAATCATAGCAATAGCATTTGATACGCTATTAGGATGTTTGCAGGCAATAAAAACGCATAAATTTAATAGTTCTTTTGGGATAAATGGAGGAATCAGAAAAGTAGCAATGATAGCATGTGTATTCTTTTTAGCAGTAGTTGACGTACTTACAAAGTTTAACTTTTTATTTATGTTACCACAAG
>NZ_JAGWCU010000140.1:0-255 GCF_020657755.1 Clostridioides sp. ZZV15-6388
ATTACATTTTTCATTAGGACATACATAAGTCCTATCTTTTAACTTTAAATCTTTTTTGATAGTTCCACAACATGAACACATTTTACTACTTGGATAAAATCTATCTGCTTTAACAAATTCAATTTTGTTCCATTTGCATTTGTATTCAAGTATAGTTATAAACTTATTAAAACATTGCTCTGAAATTGATTTAGACAAGTGTTTATTTTTCAATAAACCTCTTACATTTAAATCTTCTACTACTACTCTACAAGG
>NZ_JAGWCU010000141.1:0-255 GCF_020657755.1 Clostridioides sp. ZZV15-6388
GATTTTTATATCCACATTTAGAACATAATTGACTAGATGCGAAATTCTTATCTGCTACTATTATTTCTCTACCATACCAATTAGCTTTATATTCTAACATTCTTCTGAACTCCGACCAACTTGCTTCGCTTATAGCTTTCGCTAACTTATGATTTTTCACCATATTCTTTACCTTCAAGTCCTCAATAACTATAACTTGGTTTTCGTGTATTAGTTTAGTTGATAACTTATTTAGGAAATCTGCTCTTTGGTCTG
>NZ_JAGWCU010000142.1:0-255 GCF_020657755.1 Clostridioides sp. ZZV15-6388
CCTTGTAGAGTAGTAGTAGAAGATTTAAATGTAAGAGGTTTATTGAAAAATAAACACTTGTCTAAATCAATTTCAGAGCAATGTTTTAATAAGTTTATAACTATACTTGAATACAAATGCAAATGGAGCAAAATTGAATTTGTTAAAGCAGATAGATTTTATCCAAGTAGTAAAATGTGTTCATGTTGTGGAACTATCAAAAAAGATTTAAAGTTAAAAGATAGGACTTATGTATGTCCTAATGAAAAATGTAAT
>NZ_JAGWCU010000143.1:0-255 GCF_020657755.1 Clostridioides sp. ZZV15-6388
TATCTCTATGAGTTTTATAACCACAAGTACAACTATAAGTTCTACCAGTTGGTTTGTGTTTTTTAGAACACTTTGGGCAAGTTTGAGATGTGTAGTTTTCTTTAACTAGCTTAACTTCAATACCTTGATCTTTAGCCTTATATTTAATATAGTCTTTAATGCGACCATACTCCATTTGAGATATTTTTTGTCTATTAATTCTATTTAATCTTTTCTTCTTTTTTGTATTTTTCTCAATCCCTTTTATATCTCCTA
>NZ_JAGWCU010000144.1:0-255 GCF_020657755.1 Clostridioides sp. ZZV15-6388
TTTGATTTATTAATGTTTTTAAAAGGTTCATCTATATTGCTAACTATGGCTAAATCCTTGATACCTAAATCAACACCAATACTTTCATTAGTAAGTTTAATATCAGTTTTTTCCTCAACTTCCATTGTTAGTGACAAGTACCAATACTTTCCATTAAACTTTACCCTTGGATTTAGAACTTTTATAATCTAATTATAGCCATTGTGAAAATTACAGGAACACTCATAAATAGAGAGTTTCTTTTTTTGCAAGTTT
>NZ_JAGWCU010000145.1:0-255 GCF_020657755.1 Clostridioides sp. ZZV15-6388
TAAGAGCATATAAATATAGATTATATCCAAATAGCGAACAAAAAGAATATTTTGCTAAAACTTTTGGATGTAGCAGACTTATATATAATCTTATGTTATCCGATAGGATTAAAGCATATGAGGAAAACAAGGACTTAGATATTAAGAAAATAAAATATCCTACACCTGCACAGTACAAAAAGGAATATGAGTTCCTAAAAGAAGTTGATAGTTTAGCACTAGCAAATGAACAAATGAATTTAGATAAAGCCTACA
>NZ_JAGWCU010000146.1:0-255 GCF_020657755.1 Clostridioides sp. ZZV15-6388
TATAGTTTTATTTCCTTTTTCATCCTGCTCTATTTTGAGATTCATAAGAATATCTACTTTAGTTTAATATAGCAGTCCAAAGGCTTAAATTCGACCTCGTCAATGTCTACATATTAGCACAATCTTTTTATTTGATTTTCTATGCTAATTTAAGAAACCACACTTGTGATTACTTTTATAATTTGCTAAATTAATACTTGCATTTTTATCCCTATCAATCACAAGATTACATTTTTCATTAGGACATACATAAGT
>NZ_JAGWCU010000147.1:0-255 GCF_020657755.1 Clostridioides sp. ZZV15-6388
GCATCCCAGGGGGCTGCCTTCGCCATTGGTGTTCTTCCAAATATCTACGCATTTCACTGCTACACTTGGAATTCCACCCCCCTCTGATGAACTCTAGTCCTGCAGTCACAAATGCAATTCCCAGGTTAAGCCCGGGGATTTCACATCTGTCTTACAGAACCGCCTGCGCACGCTTTACGCCCAGTAATTCCGATTAACGCTTGCACCCTACGTATTACCGCGGCTGCTGGCACGTAGTTAGCCGGTGCTTATTCT
>NZ_JAGWCU010000148.1:0-255 GCF_020657755.1 Clostridioides sp. ZZV15-6388
GCATCCCAGGGGGCTGCCTTCGCCATTGGTGTTCTTCCAAATATCTACGCATTTCACTGCTACACTTGGAATTCCACCCCCCTCTGATGAACTCTAGTCCTGCAGTCACAAATGCAATTCCCAGGTTGAGCCCGGGGATTTCACATCTGTCTTACAGAACCGCCTGCGCACGCTTTACGCCCAGTAATTCCGATTAACGCTTGCACCCTACGTATTACCGCGGCTGCTGGCACGTACTTAGCCGGTGCTTATTCT
>NZ_JAGWCU010000149.1:0-254 GCF_020657755.1 Clostridioides sp. ZZV15-6388
CTTTTAATCAGGGTGTCCCGCGTTCGAGTCGCGGATAGATCACCAAAAAGGTGGCGACATAGCCAAGTGGTAAGGCAGTGGACTGCAACTCCTTGATCCCCAGTTCGAATCTGGGTGTCGCCTCCAAAATATTCCAAGGTAGCTCAACGGTGGAGCAACCGGCTGTTAACCGGTAGGCTGTGGGTTCGAGCCCCACCCTTGGAGCCAAAAAAAGCCGAAGTGGCGGAACTGGCAGACGCACAGGACTTAAAATC
>NZ_JAGWCU010000150.1:0-252 GCF_020657755.1 Clostridioides sp. ZZV15-6388
TGTAGGCTTTATCTAAATTCATTTGTTCATTTGCTAGTGCTAAACTATCAGCTTCTTTTAGGAACTCATATTCCTTTTTGTACTGTGCAGGTGTAGGATATTTTATTTTCTTAATATCTAAGTCCTTGTTTTCCTCATATGCTTTAATCCTATCGGATAACATAAGATTATATATAAGTCTGCTACATCCAAAAGTTTTAGCAAAATATTCTTTTTGTTCGCTATTTGGATATAATCTATATTTATATGCTC
>NZ_JAGWCU010000151.1:0-252 GCF_020657755.1 Clostridioides sp. ZZV15-6388
CGGGAACCTTACGTGTTTTGAGAGGCGTTTTTGTTCCATCCATATTAAGTTCAATGTCATAAATATTTTTTATAGTAGCTGGTCTTTTAGATAGTATTGCAACTTTATCTGATATGCTTATTGCTTCACCAATATCATGTGTAACTAAAATAGTAGACTTATTTTCATTTTTAATAATACTATAAACATCATCACAAACCAACAATCTAGTTTGATAGTCAAGAGCTGAAAAAGGTTCATCTAAAAGTAAAA
>NZ_JAGWCU010000152.1:0-251 GCF_020657755.1 Clostridioides sp. ZZV15-6388
AGAAATATTAGGTGGTAGAAAAGGTGGAGTTCCATTAATGACTTTTGAATATGTTTTAAAAGACAAAGGGCTTACTATTGGAGAAAATTTAAAAGCAGGCAATGTTAATGTAAGAACTGATGTACAATTTGGAGTAATGGCTGGAGCTTTTGCAGGTGGTGAAGGTGACTTTACAACAGCATTTGAACCTACAGCAACTGCTATGGAAAAAGAAGGTAGTGGATATATAGTAACATCTATAGGAAAAGATT
>NZ_JAGWCU010000153.1:0-243 GCF_020657755.1 Clostridioides sp. ZZV15-6388
GGTTATGGATTTTTATTACAAATATCTGATGATTTACAGGATATAAAAGAAGATTTAAAGTATAATCATAAAACTATTATGACAGAGATGTCAAAAGAGGGGTTATTGGATGAAATTGCAAATAAGTCTCTTTATCCTGCTGTTTTAAACTCTTTACTTGGCTTCTAAATATTAATAACAGTGACTCATATATTTCTTTGAAATCTTCTCTAGGATAAACCTCTTCAATATAATCTATCATCT
>NZ_JAGWCU010000154.1:0-242 GCF_020657755.1 Clostridioides sp. ZZV15-6388
TTGAGCGATTTACTTCGGTAAAGAGCGGCGGACGGGTGAGTAACGCGTGGGTAACCTACCCTGTACACACGGATAACATACCGAAAGGTATGCTAATACGGGATAACATATTTGGGAGGCATCTCTTGAATATCAAAGGTGAGCCAGTACAGGATGGACCCGCGTCTGATTAGCTAGTTGGTAAGGTAACGGCTTACCAAGGCGACGATCAGTAGCCGACCTGAGAGGGTGATCGGCCACAT
>NZ_JAGWCU010000155.1:0-239 GCF_020657755.1 Clostridioides sp. ZZV15-6388
GTACCATCAGCGCTAGAGAGCTTAACTTCTGTGTTCGGAATGGGAACAGGTGTATCCTCTCTGCTATTGTAACCACATAATCTTTATGCTTAATATTACTATTAAGTTATTGAAACTAGTAAAACTAATTTCTTTAGAGTTAACACTCTAAAAACTACATATATATTTTAATCAATGAACATCAAATAAATATTGGTCAAGTCCTCGACCTATTAGTATCGATAAGCTAAATACATTGC
>NZ_JAGWCU010000156.1:0-237 GCF_020657755.1 Clostridioides sp. ZZV15-6388
TGTGTTCGGAATGGGAACAGGTGTATCCTCTCTGCTATTGTAACCACATAATCTTTATGCTTAATATTACTATTAAGTTATTGAAACTAGTAAAACTAATTTCTTTAGAGTTAACACTCTAAAAACTACATATATATTTTAATCAATGAACATCAAATAAATATTGGTCAAGTCCTCGACCTATTAGTATCGATAAGCTAAATACATTGCTGCACTTACACCTTCGACCTATCAACC
>NZ_JAGWCU010000157.1:0-236 GCF_020657755.1 Clostridioides sp. ZZV15-6388
GATTTTTATATCCACATTTAGAACATAATTGACTAGATGCGAAGTTCTTATCTGCTACTATTATTTCTCTACCATACCAATTAGCTTTATATTCTAACATTCTTCTGAACTCCGACCAACTTGCTTCGCTTATAGCTTTCGCTAACTTATGATTTTTCACCATATTTTTTACCTTCAAGTCCTCAATAACTATAACTTGGTTTTCGTGTATTAGTTTAGTTGATAACTTATTTAGG
>NZ_JAGWCU010000158.1:0-235 GCF_020657755.1 Clostridioides sp. ZZV15-6388
GTGGATAAAATATTTTACTGACATTTTACTGACATAAGTGCTAATGTTCTATTTTAAAGTACTGAAATATCAACGATTAAGTATATAAAAATAAAAAAGATATTATTCTAATAAGGAATAATAAATACGTATAAACAAACATAAATAAGTGTTAAAACGTGCAGTTTTAGCGATATTTAAAATAAGTTATTATAAAATAACTGACTGACATTTAACTGACAAAACCTATTTTTTT
>NZ_JAGWCU010000159.1:0-221 GCF_020657755.1 Clostridioides sp. ZZV15-6388
AGATAATACCATATAAAGCAGATGAACTTGGAGCAGAAATAATAGAAATGGAAATAAACAAAGACCATGTGCATTTATTAATATCATGTGACCCACAATTTGGAATCCATAAAGTAGTAAAAGGTTTAAAAGGTTTTAGTTCAAGAGTATTAAGAGAAAATTTCCAACATTTAAAGTCTAGTATGCCTAGTATGTGGACTAATAGTTATTTCGTAGGAACT
>NZ_JAGWCU010000160.1:0-220 GCF_020657755.1 Clostridioides sp. ZZV15-6388
AATAATACTTGCAACCTAACACTACGAATGATAGATTATGTGTAGGAGGTGTTAGTTTTTATGTATAAATCTAACGGAAATATAACATATGATTGTAAATATCATATAATATTTTGTCCTAAGTATCGTAAACCTGTTTTAGTTGGCGAAGTAGAAAAGATGTTAAAGGAGATAATACCATATAAAGCAGATGAACTTGGAGCAGAAATAATAGAAATGG
>NZ_JAGWCU010000161.1:0-217 GCF_020657755.1 Clostridioides sp. ZZV15-6388
TCTTATCAATAGTTTTTAGTTTCTCTATTTCAGTTTCTGCTAATATAGAAATATAATATCTATTACCTGGTGTTCTCGATATAGTACAATTCTTTATTTCTCCATCAAACATTCTATGTTGTTTTATCCTAACCATCGATTTTAGTTTAGGTAATTTTATATATCCATTTTCAATCCTTACAGTACCTTTTTGGTTGTTAGTAGTATAACTATGATA
>NZ_JAGWCU010000162.1:0-216 GCF_020657755.1 Clostridioides sp. ZZV15-6388
ATAGGTCGAAGGTGTAAGTGCAGCAATGTATTTAGCTTATCGATACTAATAGGTCGAGGACTTGACCAATATTTATTTGATGTTCATTAATTAAAATATATATGTAGTTTTTAGAGTGTTAACTCTAAAGAAATTAGTTTTACTAGTTTCAATAACTTAATAGTAATATTAAGCATAAAGATTATGTGGTTACAATAGCAGAGAGGATACACCTGT
>NZ_JAGWCU010000163.1:0-214 GCF_020657755.1 Clostridioides sp. ZZV15-6388
ACAAGTAGCGGAGCATGTGGTTTAATTCGAAGCAACGCGAAGAACCTTACCTAAGCTTGACATCCCAATGACATCTCCTTAATCGGGGAGTTCCCTTCGGGGACATTGGTGACAGGTGGTGCATGGTTGTCGTCAGCTCGTGTCGTGAGATGTTGGGTTAAGTCCCGCAACGAGCGCAACCCTTGTCTTTAGTTGCCATCATTAAGTTGGGCAC
>NZ_JAGWCU010000164.1:0-214 GCF_020657755.1 Clostridioides sp. ZZV15-6388
CACGCTGTAAACGATGAGTACTAGGTGTCGGGGGTTACCCCCCTCGGTGCCGCAGCTAACGCATTAAGTACTCCGCCTGGGAAGTACGCTCGCAATAGTGTAACTCAAAGGAATTGACGGGGACCCGAACAAGTAGCGTAGCATGTGATTTAAATCGAAGCAACGCGAAGAACCTTACCTAAGCTTGACATCCCAATGACATCTCCTTAATCGG
>NZ_JAGWCU010000165.1:0-208 GCF_020657755.1 Clostridioides sp. ZZV15-6388
TTGACTAGATGCGAAATTCTTATCTGCTACTATTATTTCTCTACCATACCAATTAGCTTTATATTCTAACATTCTTCTGAGCTCCGACCAACTTGCTTCGCTTATAGCTTTCGCTAACTTATGATTTTTCACCATATTTTTTACCTTCAAGTCCTCAATAACTATAACTTGGTTTTCGTGTATTAGTTTAGTTGATAACTTATTTAGG
>NZ_JAGWCU010000166.1:0-202 GCF_020657755.1 Clostridioides sp. ZZV15-6388
TGTAAATATCATATAATATTTTGTCCTAAGTATCGTAAACCTGTTTTAGTTGGCGAAGTAGAAAAGATGTTAAAGGAGATAATACCATATAAAGCAGATGAACTTGGAGCAGAAATAATAGAAATGGAAATAAACAAAGACCATGTGCATTTATTAATATCATGTGACCCACAATTTGGAATCCATAAAGTAGTAAAAGGTT